>NZ_JBYIQP010000077.1:0-33747 GCF_057707665.1 Actinacidiphila sp. bgisy167
ACCTTACCAGATCCGTTTCGCGTTTCCGCTCTTCGTTTCCGGCCCCCTGCTGAAGCGGGGTTTTGCCTTCCAGGCTTTCGCCTTTCGACGTTCCTGACTTTATCAGACTCTTCCGGGCCTGATTACCGCCAGGGTTTTCGCCTCTTCGGACGGCGACACGAAAGGCCACTCAGAAAGTTCTTTCTGAGAGGTGCTCTGCGATCGGTGTCTTTCGAAGCGGGCTAGATCCTAGCCGCCAGCCTACGAACGCGTCTAGTTCGTGGCAACTGCTCTAATCTACCTCCCCCGGCCATCCGTGTCAACAGATGCCCTGGGGCGAAGAGGAGACTAGCAGGTCGGCCGCGCCCGACGCACATCGTCGGCGTCGGTCCCCACCGCGTCATGTCCTGCCGCGTGGGCGGGAGATCGCGACGTCCTCCGGCGCACGGTCCTCCGTCTCGCCCACGGGAGCGCTCGCGCTCCCGTGCCGAGGACGTACGCCACGTCCCCGTCGCCTCGTCCCACGTTCTCCGCGTCCTTGGGCCGCCCCCTCCGACTCGGGTCGGCCGGCGTGGCAGCGTCAGTCCGTGGAGGGGAAGCTGGACGGGGGCGACTCGAGATCCTCGAGTTCGATGCCCGGGGCGGAGAGGACGACGTCGCCGGCGATGTGGACGGCGTGCTGTTCACCGGTCTCCAGATCGGTGACCTGGTATTCGTCCACATGCAGAGGGTCGTTGTCAGTGGGGTGTGTTTCGCTCTTGACCAGTGCCCACGCCTGGTCGAGGGTGCGCGGCGCGAGTACGGGGGGCTGGAATGCTACGAGGCGTACGCGGGTGGCCGGGGTGCCGGGGCGCAGCCGGAGCATCCGCGCGGTGGCGATGTAGAACGCGGGCGAGTCACCGGTGAAGGCGTGCGCGGGGACGTTGCCCTCCTGAGCGTGTTCGCCGGAGGGATCGGTGCGGACCCAGGTCAGGCCGTCCAGGGCGGCACCGCGGACCTGCCAGCCCGCGGCGTGCATCTCGAGGCGGATGGGGCGGCCGAGTTCGTCGATGGTGAGGTCGACGGAGCCGGCGTGGGCGCCGCCGGGGTGGGTGTTCTGGGCGGTGTACCGCCATCCGGTGGGGCCGGTGGCGCAGTGGAAGTGCTCTTTGCCGAGGGGGGTGTGGTCGTGGGTGTCGTGGAACGAGTAGCGGCCGCGGGGCATGGTTCGACCTTACAAAGCGGGCCGGGGCCCCACACGGCAGGCCCCCGCCGGGGGCGGGGGCCTGCCGTGTGGGGCCTGCGCCGCGTGCGGGACCGGTGCCGGGCTGTCGCCCGAACGGCCCGGCCGGCGTCAGTAGCGGTAGTGGTCCGGCTTGTAGGGGCCCTCCACCGGGACGCCGATGTAGGCGGCCTGCTCCGGGCGCAGGGTGGTCAGCTTGACGCCGAGGGCGTCGAGGTGGAGACGGGCGACCTTCTCGTCGAGCTGCTTGGGAAGGACGTAGACGCCGATCGGGTACTCCTCGGGCTTGGTGAACAGCTCGATCTGGGCCAGCGTCTGGTCGGAGAAGGAGTTGGACATCACGAACGAGGGGTGGCCGGTGGCGTTGCCCAGGTTGAGCAGGCGGCCCTCGGACAGCACGATCAGGACCTTGCCGTCGGAGAAGGTCCAGGTGTGGACCTGGGGCTTGACCTCGTCCTTGACGATCCCCGGGATCTTGGCGAGGCCGGCCATGTCGATCTCGTTGTCGAAGTGGCCGATGTTTCCGACGATCGCCTGGTGCTTCATGCGCTGCATGTGCTCGGCGAGGATGATGTCGCGGTTGCCGGTCGTGGTGACGAAGATGTCGGCGGTCTCGACGACGTCCTCGAGCACGGTGACCTGGTAGCCGTCCATCGCCGCCTGGAGGGCGTTGATCGGGTCGATCTCGGTGATGATGACGCGGGCGCCCTGGCCGCGCAGCGACTCGGCGCAGCCCTTTCCGACGTCGCCGTAGCCGCAGACGACGGCGACCTTGCCGCCGATGAGGACGTCGGTGGCGCGGTTGATGCCGTCGATGAGGGAGTGGCGGCAGCCGTACTTGTTGTCGAACTTCGACTTGGTGACGGCGTCGTTGACGTTGATCGCCGGGAACAGCAGGGTGCCGTCGCGCTGCATCTCGTACAGGCGGTGGACGCCGGTGGTGGTCTCCTCGGTGACGCCGCGGATCTCGGAGGAGAGCTGGGTCCACTTCTGCGGGTTCTCGCCGAGGGTGCGGGTCAGGAGGGTCAGGATCTCCCGGTACTCGTCGCTGTCGGCGGTGGAGGGGTCGGGGACCTGGCCGGCCTTTTCGAACTCGACGCCCTTGTGGACGAGCAGGGTGGCGTCCCCGCCGTCGTCGAGGATCATGTTCGGGCCGCCGGTGGGGGCGTCGGCCCAGGTGAGGGCCTGCTCCGTGCACCACCAGTACTCTTCGAGGGTCTCGCCCTTCCAGGCGAAGACGGGGACGCCCTGCGGGTTCTCCGCGGTGCCGTGGGGGCCGACGGCGACGGCGGCCGCGGCGTGGTCCTGCGTGGAGAAGATGTTGCAGGAGGCCCAGCGGACCTGTGCGCCGAGGGCGACCAGGGTCTCGATGAGGACGGCGGTCTGCACGGTCATGTGCAGGGAACCGGTGATGCGGGCTCCGGCCAGCGGCTGTGTGGCCGCGTACTCCTCGCGGAGGGCCATGAGGCCGGGCATCTCGTGCTCGGCGAGGGTGATCTCCTTGCGGCCGAAGGCGGCCAAGGAGAGGTCGGCGACCTTGAAGTCGTTGGTGACGGGGGACATGCAGTCTCCTCGTGGAGTGCTTCCAGAACGGACATCGGCTTTCCGCTGCGGGGCGGGGCAAGGCATGCGGACATGCGTTTCCCGCGACCGCGGCTCAGCCCGTCGGAGGCCCTCTCTCCCTCGGCCGGCCCGGAAGCGGACCGCCCGACCGCCATCAGCAGCGACGTCTGGCTAGGGACGAATCTACACCGAGGGGCCGGGCACGTCCGGAACGTGCGTGCGGGTCGTGCGAAGGGGGTCAGTCCGCCGTGGGTGCGGCGGGAGCGGCCGAGGACTCGCGGTAGACGTCCGGCTCGAGGTAGATGACGCGGGCGATGGGTGCGGCCTCCCGGATGCGGGCCTCGGCGGCGTCGATGGCGCGGGCGATCTCGGTGGCCTTGTCGTCGTGCCGCACGGCGATCTTGGCGGCGACGAGGAGTTCCTCCGGGCCGAGGTGGAGGGTGCGCATGTGGATCACGCGGGAGACGGTGTCCCCGTCGACGATGGCCTCGCGGATACGGGCGACGACCTCGGGGCCGGCGGCCTCGCCGAGGAGCAGCGACTTGGTCTCGGACGCGAGGACGATGGCGATGACGACGAGGAGGGTGCCGATGCAGAGGGTGCCGATGCCGTCCCAGACGCCGTCGCCGGTGATCAGGGACAGGCCGACGCCGACGAGGGCGAGCACGAGGCCGACGAGGGCGCCGAGGTCCTCCAGGAGGACGACGGGGAGCTCGGGGGCCTTGGCGGTGCGGATGAACTGGCTCCAGGTCTGCTTCCCGCGGACCGCGTTGGATTCCTTGACCGCGGTGCGGAAGGAGAAGCCCTCGGCGATGATCGCGAAGACGAGGACGCCGATGGGCCAGTACCAGGCCTCGATCTCGTGGGGGTGCCGCACCTTCTCGTAGCCCTCGTAGAGCGCGAAGACGCCACCGATGGTGAACAGCACGATGGAGACGAGGAAGCCGTAGATGTACCGCTCACGGCCGTAGCCGAAGGGGTGCTCCTCGGTGGCCTCCTTCTTGGCCTTCCTGCCGCCGAGCAGGAGCAGCGCCTGGTTGCCCGAGTCGGCCACCGAGTGCACGCCCTCGGCGAGCATGGAGGAGGAGCCGCTGAAGGCGAACGCCACGAACTTGCTCACCGCGATGGCGAGGTTGGCGCCCAATGCGGCGACGATCGCCTTGGTTCCGCCTGACGCGCTCATGAGTGGTGTTGGTCCCTTCCCTCGGCCCCGGTCTTTGCCCGGTCTTTACGGCGTTACGGCGGGACATTGTTGCAGGCCGTGGGTGGGCCCGATGCGTCAGGCCACCACCGTGGCCCGGAAGACCGTTCCCGCGCCCGCGAGTTGGACCTGCTCGCCGGCTGGGACGTAGGCGGACTGGCCCTGGCGCAGGGTCACTTCGGGCGCCGTGGGGTCGCCGGGCGCGCGCAGTGTGGCGGTGCCCTCGGTGCAGAGCAGGATCTGGGCGGTGCGGTCGTGGGGAGTGCGGGGGGCGGCGCCGGCGGCGAGCGAGTAGCGGGAGAGCCGGAACTCGTCGATGGGGGTTCGGTAGAGCTCCTCGCCGTCGGGGGACGCCTCGGGGCGCAGGATGCCGGCGTCGCCCGCCTGGAAGCTGACGATGCGCAGCAGTTCGGGGATGTCGACGTGCTTGGGGGTGAGGCCGCAGCGCAGGACGTTGTCGGAGTTGGCCATGATCTCGACGCCGAGGCCGCTGAGGTAGGCGTGGGGTATGCCGGCGCCGAGGAAGAGCGCCTCGCCGGGCTGGAGGCGGACGTGGTTGAGGAGCATGGCGGCGATGACACCGGGGTCGCCCGGGTAGGCGTGGGCGATGGCGGCGTAGGCGGCGTACGCGTCGGCGTGCGCTCCGCCCTCGGCGGCGCGGCGGCCGGCGGCCTCGGCGGCTTCCGCCACGGTGTCTGCCATGGTCTCGCGGTCGGCTCCGAGCACGGCGGTGAGGACTTCGCGGAGGGCCGCCTCCTCGGGCTGGGCGCGCAGGCTGTCGACGTAGGGCTTGAGGGAGTCGACGCCGAAGCCGGTGAGGAGGTGCGCGGTCTCCTCGGGGGAGCGGAAGCCGCAGAGCCCCTCGAAGGGGGTGAGCGCGACGATCATCTCCGGCTTGTGGTTGGCGTCCTTGTAGTTCCGGTGCGGGGCGTCGACGGGGATGCCGCGGGCCTCCTCGTCGGCGAAGCCGGCGGCTGCCTGGGCGAGGTCGGGGTGCACCTGCAGGGACAGGGGAGAGCCGGCGGCGAGGAGCTTGAGCAGGAAGGGCAGCCGTGGGCCGAAGCGTTCGACGGCGGGGGTGCCGAGTTCGCCTTCGGGGTCGGCGGCGATGACCTGGTCGAGCGGTGTCGGACCGTTGCCGCGGTCGACGCGGGAGGGGGCGCCGGGGTGGGCCCCCATCCAGAGTTCGGCCTGCGGCTCGCCCGTGGGGGTGGCGCCGAGCAGTTCGGGGATGGCCGTGGTGGATCCCCAGGCGTACGGGCGGGTGGTGTTGGTCAGGCGGTCCATGCGCTCATGATCTCCCGGTCGAGGTGATGGCGAGGTAAACGGAGGCGAAATCCGTGACGGCGAGGAGTTCGACCGCGGATTCCAGGTCGCCCCCCTCGGCGGGGGCGAGTTCGCTCATCGGGGTGTCGTGGGTCGTGGCGAGTTCCCGGGCGAGCGGGGCGGAGCTCGCGGCGCCGTTGCCGGTGCGGTGCAGGAGCACGACGCGCAGGCGCAGGTCCTCGGGCTCGTCGACGCGGTCGCGGAAGAAGTCCTCGGGGTCGAGGGCGCCGGCCAGGGAGCCGGCGAGCAGCGCGCCGTGGGTGTCGAGCGCCTCGGGGAGTTCGCCGTGCAGGGCGGGGCGGCCGGCGCGGGCGGCGATGGCCGCGGCGAAGCGGCGGGCGGCGACGGCGGCGACCGGTCCGTCGCTCCACATCAGCGGCAGGGATTCGGCGAGTTCGGAGGCGAGCGCCTTGGCGGGGTTGCTGTAGGTGGCGGTCGCGGGGCCGCAGCGTCCGGCGACGTCGTCGAGGCGGTCGGCGACGCGCTCGATGGCGTCGGGCGGTGCGGCGAGCAGGCCGATGCGGTCGCCGAGGGCGAGCAGCGGGGTGAGCAGCGCCCAGAAGGCGCCGAGGTCTTCGGCGGGGTCGGCGGCCTCGCCGAGGACGCCCGCGACGGACGCGGGGTCGGGGGCGGGGGCGTACGGCAGGACCATACCGCGCACCTGCTGGATCGCCTCGGCGATCGGTGAGCCGGCGGGGACGACGGCGGCGACGGTGCAGCCGCGCCGGTAGGCCTGCTCGATGAGCTCGGCGAGGCCGGCTTCGGTGCCGGCGGGGCTGGCGATGAGCAGCAGGTCCACGGGGCCGGCCCAACCGGGGAGGGCCCAGCGCAGGTCGTATGGTGCGGGGCCGGTGGGGTGCAGGGACAGCACAGGACCGCTGCCGTTGCCGAGGGCGGCCAGCAGTTCGGCGACGGCGGCGACGGCGACCGCGCCCGGTCCGGCGACAAGGACGCTGCGGGGGCGGCCGTCGGGCTTGAGTCCGCCGACGCCTGCCTCGTGGGCGAGGCGTGCGGCGGTGCGGACGCGGGCGCCGGCGGCGGCGACGCCGAGGAGCAGGCCGCGGGTGTCAGCGCGGGCGAGGGCGTCGGGGTCGTCGAGCAGCGTCTCGTCCAGCATCGGGGGTGACCTCCGGTCCGGTCCGGTTGTGTCGGGTGTCGCGGGGCGCCGTGCGGTGGGGGTGTCCTGACCGCAGGGGCGTACGGCGGGACCTGCCGTGCGCCGGCTGCCGTGGGTGCGCATGCTGCGGCGCGGCGCCGGGTTGTCGTGCGGGCGCGGCTAGGCGGGCCGGCGGGCCTCGTCGACGAGGAGGACGGGGATGTCGTCGCGCACGGGGTAGGCCAGGCCGCAGTCGGCGGAGGTGCAGACGAGCTCGGTGGCCTCGACGTCCTCGCGCAGCGGTGCGTGGCAGGCGGGGCAGGCGAGGATCTCCAGAAGGCTGGCTTCGACGAGCGGCATGGGTGGCGTCTCCCCTGTGGTCGTGGTGTCGTCGTGGTTCCGGGTGGCCGCCGCGTGCGGCGTACGGGTCCGACCGGCGGATTCAGCCTATCGCCGGGGGGCCGGGCCCGCGTGACCGCGGCGGGGCCCCGGCCTGCGCCGGAGGAGGTGCAGTGTGCGCCGACTGCTGGGGCGGTGCCCCTGCGGCGGGCCTCCTCCGGCGCTTGCCCCTGCGGCGGTGCCGCCGTCAGGCGCGGACTTCTGCGGCGGTGCCACCGTCAGGCGCGGACGATGGCGAGGACCTCGTCGCGGACGGCGGCCATGAGCTCGGGGTGGCGGGCCTCCACGTTGAGTCGCAGCAGCGGCTCGGTGTTGGAGGGGCGGAGGTTGAACCACCAGTCCTCGCCGGTGACCGTGAGGCCGTCGAGTTCGTCCACGCCGGTGCCCGGGCGGTCGGCGTAGGCCGCGCGGACGGCGGCGGTGCGGCCGGCCTGGTCGTCGACGGCGGTGTTGATCTCGCCGGAGGCGGCGTAGCGGTCGTACTCGGCGACGAGCGCGGACAGCGGGCCGTCCTGGCCGCCGAGGGCGGCGAGGACGTGGAGCGCGGCGAGCATGCCGGTGTCGGCGTTCCAGAAGTCGCGGAAGTAGTAGTGGGCGGAGTGCTCGCCGCCGAAGACGGCGCCGGTGCGGGCCATCTCCTGCTTGATGAAGGAGTGGCCGACGCGGGTGCGGACGGGCGTCCCGCCGTGCTCCTTGACGACCTCGGGCACGGTCCAGGAGGTGATCAGGTTGTGGATGACGGTGGAGCCGGGGTGCTTGGCCAGTTCGCGGGCGGCGACCAGGGCGGTGATCGCGGACGGCGAGACGGGTTCGCCGCGCTCGTCGACGACGAAGCAGCGGTCGGCGTCGCCGTCGAAGGCGATGCCGATGTCGGCGCCGGTCTCGCGCACCTTCTCCTGCAGGTCGACGATGTTCTTGGGGTCGAGGGGGTTGGCCTCGTGGTTGGGGAAGGTGCCGTCGAGCTCGAAGTACATCGGGACGAGGTCGATGGGCAGCCCGTCGAAGACGGTGGGGACGGTGTGACCGCCCATGCCGTTGCCCGCGTCGACGACGACCTTCAGGCGCCGGATGGAGCCGATGTCGACCAGGGTGCGCAGGTGGGCGGCGTAGTCGGCGAGCATGTCGCGCCGGGTGACCTCGCCGGGGGTGGCGTCGCTCGCCGGGAGGCCGGTCTCGGACCACTCCTCGACGAGCCGGCGGATCTCGGCGAGCCCGGTGTCCTGGCCCACGGGGGCGGCGCCCGCGCGGCACATCTTGATGCCGTTGTACTGCGCCGGGTTGTGGCTGGCGGTGAACATCGCGCCGGGCAGGTCGAGTTTGCCGCTGGCGAAGTACAGCTGGTCGGTGGAGCAGAGGCCGATCTCGGTGACCTTGGCGCCGCGCGAGGCCGCGCCGCGGGCGAAGGCCTGGGACAGGCCGGGCGACGAGGGCCGCATGTCGTGGCCCGTCACGATCGCGTCGGCGCCGGTCACGGTCACAAAGGCCGCGCCGAAGAGTTCGGCGAGCGGTTCGCCCCACTGGTCGGGGACGACTCCGCGGACGTCGTAAGCCTTCACGAGCTGGGAGAGGTCGGTCACCGCTGTGCTCCGCTCTGGAATCCGGTTGCCGGTGGATGGATCGTGGCAAGAGCCAACCTACCCGGCGGATCCGGGCGGGCCCATGAGGGTCCCCGGTGGGCACGGGGAGGCGGCGCGGGGGGCCGGAGACGGCCGGCGACGGCCGTGGAGCGGGCGCCGGTCAGGAGTCGGGCGAGCGCAGGACGCGCAGGTGCCCGCGGCGGGCGATCTCCATGGGGTCGCCGCCGCGGCCGTTGGTGCCGTTGCCCTCGCGTTCCTGGGGGCGGGCGGCCTCGCGTACGGCGTTGGCGAGCGCTTCGAGGTCGTCGCCGCTGGGGCGGGTAGGGCCGGTGTCCGTGGCGAGCCGTACGACCTCCCAGCCGCGGGGGGCGGTGAGGCGCTCGGAGTGCTCGGAGCACAGGTCGTAGCAGTGGGGTTCCGCGTAGGTGGCGAGCGGCCCGAGGACGGCGGTGGAATCCGCGTAGACGTACGTCAGCGTCGCGACGGCGGGACGGCCACACGCGGTGCGCGAACAGCGACGTACAGGGCTCACGATGTTGGACGGTACCGCACTCTTGAGCGGGCCGCGACGACTCCACCGGAGCTCATCCCGTCGTGTCGTCCGGGTTGGCCGGGAAGGTCCGACTCGCGGTCAACACCCCTGACCTGCAAAGGGGCCGGAAAAATACGGGGCCCTTACGAGCGCGCCGATCAGCAAACGGAACAAAGGGCGACAAGAGCGATCGCCGGGGCGGTCGGGGCGGCGAATCAGCCGGGACGCGGGGAGCGGACGACCGTACATTCCGCGACATCGACGAGGATGTCCGGTCCTGGTACCCACGTGGTGGTGGCAGCGGTCACGGAGCCGCATGCCCGGGGCTCGCGACGGCTACTCTCAGAGGTGATGGACACCCCTTCGCCCGCCCCGCGCCAGCGCCGCCGCGACCGACACGGTCGCGGCATGCGCGGCCCCATCGCGCCCCCGCAGGTGCCGCTCGCGCGCACCCGCGCCGACGCCTTCGACGACCTGGTGCGCGACGCGGCGGACCGGCTGGAGCGGCGCTGGCCGCAGCTGGCGGAGGTGGAGTTCGCGGTGCAGGAGGTGCCCTGGCCGGTGAACGGGGCCGATGGCGCCGCGGCCAAGGGCCGGTTCGACGACGGGGTGCCGCTGGGGCGGCTGATCGGCGGGCACAAGGGCGCCCCGCACCGCATCGTGGTGTACCGGCGGCCGGTGGAGATCCGGGCCAAGAGCCACGAGGAGCGGGCGCTGCTCGTGCACGACGTGGTGGTGGAGCAGGTGGCCGAGCTGCTGGGGCTGTCGCCGGAGAACGTCGACCCCCGGTACGGGGAGGGTTAGCCGACGGTCAGCCCTGCCGGCGCCGGCCCGCGGCGGCCCCGGCCCTCGCGGCGTCGGCCCCCGGCATCCCGTGTGCCCCCGTCGACCCCGGCATGTGCGGACGCCGGGGCCCGGGGGCCGGCGACACGGGAGCTCGGGAGCCCCGGGCCGTCAGCGGTTCAGGATGGACAGGTCTTCCTCGGTCCGCGGGACGGCGACCAGGCCGCGGTCGTCCGGCATCGTCTGGATGGTGAACATCGGGACGCCGTCCTCCGGCAGGGCGAGCATGCGGGAGGCGTAGACGGGACCGCCCGAGGCGGCTTCCACCGTGACGGCGAAGGCGCCCTTGCCCTCGGAGGGGGCGGGCGGCGACAGGACGACCGTCGTGCCGCGCTTGACCGGGACATTCTTGGTGACGGGCTCGCCGCCCTTCGTCGAGGCGGAGGTGACGACCCGCACGGCGGCGTCGGCCTCGGGCGCGGTGAGGGCGATCGTCGAGCCCTTGGTGCGGTTGTCGGCGGCGGTGGCGCGGTCGCCGACGGGGGCGGTGGCGGGCAGGAAGGCGGTCTCCCGGTTGGCGCCCTTGCCGCGGGTGATCCGCAGGGCGGCGACCACGGGGGCCTTGCGCGCGGGCTCGGTCGGGCTCAGGAGCAGCGACCCGGTCTCGCCCTTGGTGACGTCGCCGAGGTCGACGGCGGTGGTCATACCGCTCTTGACGTGGACGGTCTCGTGCCCGGCCGGGGTGATCTCACCGCTCGAGGAGGCGAGCCGCAGCTTGAGGTCGGCGTCGCTGTCGCCGGTCGCGTAGACCACCAGGCGGACCTCGGTGGCGTCGCCGGGGATGCCGGGCATGACGGCCTCGGCGGCGGGGTCCGCGGCGGCGGGCAGCCAGTCGCCGCCGGCCTTGGCGTCCTCGGCCTCCACGGTGGCGCCCACCCGGCCGCTGCGAGCGCTGACGTGCAGGGTGAGGGTGTCGGACTTCTCCGTGGTGAGCGTGGAGAGCAGGACGGGGACGGTCGCGCCCGGCGGCACGGTGATGCCGTCGGTGGTGGTGGTCTTGACCTCGCCCTTGTCGCCGTAGAGCCGGAGGTCGACCACGGCGGCGGTGTCGTCCGGGTTGGTCAGGTGGACGTAGTCCTGCCGGTCGGCGCCGGTGCTGACGCCGGGGAACCAGAACTCGCTGTCCGGGACGGCGCAGGAGGTGCCGAGCACCGCCCGGGCCGGGCCCGCGTCGACGACAGTGGTCTGCTGCACGGTCCAGCCGGGGGCGAGCGCCCCGTCGGCGGTGCCGATGAGGGCGGGGGCGTCGGCGGCCTCGGTGACCGCGGTGACCGGCGTGCCGGCCTCCTTCAGCGGCGCGACCGGCTTGCGTTTGGCGGCCTTGCCGTTGACAGGCGCGGCGGGCAGCAGGGCCGCGGTGCCCCCGGCCCCGGGCCCCCCGGCGGAGTCCCCCTTGGGCGTGAAGGCGGTGTAGGTGGTCGAGGCGAAGTCCGAGTCGGAGGGCACCGGGCAGGCGAGCGTGGACCGTTCGACGGGCAGCCGTGCCGCGCTCACCGCGGGCGCGGCGTCCGGGGTGCCCGCGCCGGTGACGGTGGCGAAGCCGGCGACCGCGGCCAGCGCGACGGCGACGCCGATCAGGGAGAGGGTGCTGCGGTTCACTGGTTGCTCCCGTCGCGGCGGTAGCCGTCCGTGCCGTAGGCGTCCGTGCCGTACGTGTCGGTGTCGTGGTTGCCGTACGGGGCGTACGAGGCGTCGTAGCCCTGCGGCTGCTGTTCGTAGCCCTGCTGCTCGTAGCCCTGCTGCTCGTAGCCCTGGGAGTCGTAGCCCTGCCGGTCGTGGCCGGGCTGCGGGGCCTGCCGGCCGTAGCCGTACGGGTCATAGGCCTGCTCCTGGGGCTGGGCGGCGGGCTGCTCGTAGCCGTAGTCGCTGCGGTAGTCCGCGGCCCACTGCTCCTGGCCGTAGGGGTCGTCCTCCCGGGGGCCGGCGGCGTACGGGTCGTACTCGGCGTACTGCGCGTACTCGGCCTGCTCCTGGTGAGAGGTCCCGTCGGCCCGGGAAGCGGCGGGGGCGTCGTACGCCTCCTCTTCCCCGTCCCCGTGGGCCGCGCCCTGACCGGCGCCCTGGGCCTCGGGCTCGGCGTCGGCGGCGGCGCGCAGCCGGCGGGCGCGGCGGCCGTCGCCTCCCTGCGCGGGGATGCCCGCGGCGGCGGGCACCGGCTCGGCCTCCGTGTCGGGCAGGTCGTCGTCGACCTCGCGGCGCCGGCCCGGCAGGGCCATGACGACGAGGACCAGGCCGAGGAAGCCCTGGAGCCACAGCCACAGGGTGTGGGTGAAGGGGTCGTCGTAGACGAGGTCGAGCCGGCCGCCGCTGCTGGGGAGCCGGAAGCCCTGGGCCCAGCCGTCGACGGTGGTGGCGGTGAGTTCCCTGCCGTCGAGGGTGGCCGTCCAGCCGGGCGCGGCGCGGTCGGCGAGGCGCAGCACGCGACCCTCCGGGCCGGTCGAGATGGTGGTGTGTGCCTCGACCTTGCCGGAGGCGACGGTCTCGGTGCCGGCGGCGGTGTCCTCACCGGCGCCGCCCTTGGCGCCGGTGTCGTCGCTGCCGCCGGCCTCTCCGCCGGTGGACGGCTGGACGATCGTGACGCGTGCGACGTCGTCGTCCACCCGCCACAGGGCGCTGCCGTCGGCCTGGCTGAGCCGGGACAGGCCGGGGGTGCTGTCAAGGGTGCGGCTGACCTGGCGCGGGGCGCCGCTCTGGACGAGGACGTAGCGGACGGCGTAGCCGCCGAGCTGGCTGGCCTGGTCGGCGCCGGAGCCTGCCACCAGATTGCCGACGATCTTGTCGAGCCGGGGGTCGGCACCGCTCGCGGCGGCGATCTCGGCGTCGCCGAGCCGGGTGCCGGCGCCGCGGACGAGGGCGTACGAGACGTGGTCGGGAGTGCCCGAGACGACGAGGGTGCGGGCCTGGTCGCCGGTGTTGCTCTCCTCGGCGACGAAGGCGGGCACCTGGGTGGGGTCGCGGCGCTCCAGCGGTCCGTCGGCGCCGCCGGCCATCCAGCCGACGGCCGCGGACAGCGGGGCGAGCACGGCGGCCAGGGCCACGAGTGCGGCGACGGGCTGGCGCCAGCCGAAGCCGGAGGCGGCGATCCGCTCATTGGCGCCCTCGGCGCCCACCGCGGCGGCGGCCAGCAGGGCGATGCCGTAGACGAGGGTGGCGGGGCCGGCCCAGGCGGTGGTGTTGGCGACTACGGCGAAGACCAGGCCGGTCAGGGCGCCCACCCAGGCGGTGACGATGGCCGAGCGGCGCTCGGCGCGCACCAGGGCCGCCAGCGCGGCCAGGACGATGCCCGCGAGCAGGAAGCCCCCGGCGGCGCCCGGGCCGCCGGGGTTGATCAGGAGGAGGTCGGTGGCGGTGGCCGACCGGGCGCCGAAGGGCAGGCCGGCCTCGTCGAGGAAGCGCCGGGGGTGGGTGAGCAGCCCCAGCGACCAGGGAGCGAGCACCACCATGGGCGCGCCGAGGACGGCCGCCGCCCGCAGGGCCAGCGGGACGAGGAGCCGGCTCTGGCCCCGGACGACGCGCGTGGCGAGGGCGGCGCCGACGAGCACCAGCGCGATCAGCCAGGCGATGGGGGTGAAGGCGGTGGTGATCGTCAGCAGCAGCGCGACCGCCCAGGCGGCCCGCCAGCCGGGCCGCAGGCCGCGGTCGACGGCGTCGGCGGACATCCGCAGTCCCGCGGCAGAGACGGCGGCGCGGGCCATGAGCGGGAGCAGGACGGCCAGGACGGCGGTGCCGAGCCGGCCGCCGGCGAGGGCGCCGGTCGCGGCGGGCAGGAAGGCGTACGCGACAGCGCCCCAGGCGCGCAGCAGCCGGGAGCCGACCAGCGGGCGCGACGCGAAGTAGGCGCTGAGGCCGGCGAGCGGCACCGAGGCGACCAGGAGCACGGTCAGCGCGAGGCCGGAGCTGCCGAGCAGGACGCTCGAGAGGGTGGCCACGATCGCCAGGTAGGGCGGCGCGGTCTCGGTGCTGCCGACACCGAGGGAGTGCCAGGCGCCGAGGTAGGAGCCCCACAGGTCGGAGGCGTCGGCGGGGGCGGGCAGCAGCGCGCCGCCGGCCAGGGCGCCGCCGCCGAGGAGCGCGCGGCAGGCGATGAGGGAGAAGAGCAGCAGGACGGCGAAGAGCATCGGGGCGGGCTGCCGGGCGATGCGCTTGAGCAGCGCGAACTGCTCGACCTCCAGGAACTCGCCGTCGTCGTCGCCGCCGCTGGGCCCGGAGTCCAGTCCGCCGCCGTGGCGTCCGGCGGAGGAGGCCTCGGCGGCCGCGCGGCCGGACACGTTGCTGACGACCTGCTCGACGGTGGCCCGTACGGTCGCGCCCGGCGGCGGGAAGAGCGACCGCAGCTCGGAGGGCGGGACGACGGCCCGCGAGCGCTGTCGGCGGGCGCTGAGGAGGCGCCCGGGGCGGAGCAGGACCGACAGCAGTCCGGTCATCTCGTCGACGGCCTGTCCGGGGACCTTGCCGACGAGGTAGGCCAGGGTGCGCAGCACGGTGCCGAGCACGACGCGCGCGAAGACGTACGGCAGCAGGACGCCGCGGGTGTTGGCCAGCAGCGTGTAGACGGCCCCTGCCTTGTCGACGCGGTGCGGGTCGACGGCGGAGCGGCCGGCGCAGTCGACGGGGCGGCGCTCGCGGGAGGCCGCCTCTGCGTGCCGCAGGACGGCGTCGGGGGCGACGAGGACGGTGTGGCCGGCGGACTGGGCGCGCCAGCAGAAGTCGACGTCGTCGCGCATGAGGGGCAGCCGACGGTCGAATCCGCCGAGGTCCTCCCACACGTCGCGGCGCACCAGCATGCCCGCGCTGGAGACCGCGAGCACCTGGCGGACCTGGTCGTGCTGGCCCTGGTCCTGCTCGCGGCGCTCCAGGCCGGTCCAGCGGCGGCCGCTGCGGGCGATGGAGAAGCCGACCTCCAGCAGTTGGCGCCGGTCGTACCAGCTGCGCAGCTTGGGGCCGATGACCGCGGCGGACGGCGAGGAGTCTGCGACCCGCAGGAGGTGGAGCAGGGCGTCGGGGGCGGGCTCGCAGTCGTCGTGGAGCAGCCACAGCCACTGCACGGGTTCCCCGTGCGGCTGGTCGGGCTCGTCGTAGGCGTCGTCGTTCCAGGTGCGGGTGGCCGGGTCCCAGCTGCTGCGCCGTGCCAGGTAGGGCAGGTGCTCCTCGGTCAGGGGCTCGGCGGCGCGTACGCACTCGTCGACGGCGGCGCCGAAGCCGCTGCGCCGGGCGAGGTGCAGGACGCGGTGGTCGCCGAGGCTCTCGGCGAGCAGGCGGGCGGAGTCGTCGGCGCTGCCGGTGTCGGCCGCGATGACGTCCTGGACGGGGCGGTCCTGGGAGACCAGGCCCGAGAGCGCGTTGGGCAGCCAGCGGGCACCGTCGTGGGCGACGAGTACGGCGGTGACGACGTGGCGCGGGAACTCCGGTGCCTGGGAGGCGTATTGAGTCCCGGCTGAACTGTTCACGGACATCGAGGTTCGGGCCCCGGTTCGCTGGACTTCGGACGACGCCTTGGGCGTCTCGGACGGGCCCCCACACTAACGGTTGCGGGAGGCGGCCCTTCCGGGTCCGGAGCGCATATGACGATGAAGTCCGTGACCGGCGCGAACCGGTCCCAGGCCGCACGAATGCCGTCGAACCGGTGCGCGTCCGCCGCGGGACGGGGCCGGGACACGCGAGGCCGGCGGGCCGTCGCCGGGGCGGGCCCGGGCGGAGCCTCAGACGATGCCCTTCTTCAGGCGCCGGCGCTCACGCTCGGACAGGCCGCCCCAGATGCCGAAGCGCTCGTCGTTGGCGAGGGCGTAGTCGAGGCAGTCGGAACGGACCTCGCAGGCGAGGCAGACCTTCTTGGCCTCGCGGGTGGAGCCGCCCTTCTCGGGGAAAAAGGACTCGGGGTCGGTCTGCGCGCACAGTGCGCGCTCCTGCCACCCGAGCTCTTCGTCGGCCTCTTCGGCCAGCAACAGCTGGAACAGCTCGGTCATGCGCGCCCCTCGTCTGTCTTCGCGTCCCCGTGGTGTCGCCGCCACCTGCGACGGCGAACGACACGAGTGAAATTACAAGTGTGCCGATACGGGCCAGTCAAGCCGAGATCTGCTATTGGGCCCGTTATTCACCCTGCGGAACCAAGGCCTGACGGAAAGTGTTCAAATCGGCCTATATGCCCGCACATGTCAACCACGGCCGACGCCCCTGCGGAGTGTCGATCACGATGCGATCACGAAAACACAACGACGTTTCACGAGAAGACGTTCCTGCGTACCCGTGTGGTTGCGTCGGCACCTTTCCTGGGACTTGCGGCCCCAAACCTTCCACCCCGTTGAATAACCGGATCAGGTGAGGGATTTACGACAAACACGACATCAAGTTGACAGGTCTCCGAGGAGCCGGTCTCCTTGGGCTCATGCCAGTGACCCACGCGCCCGCTCGGACCCGCCGCCTCGGCGAGTTCCGTCGTGCCGTGGAAGCCCACTGTCGCTGTTCCAGCTGTTGCCGCTGAAGGACTCCTCCCAGCCCGCACAGCCTCATGGCCGCACCCTCTCGTGCGCGTGCCTGACGCTCCTCACTTCCCGTAGGAACTCCGCACCCATGAACAGCGACGTCTCGATCGCCGGCGACCCCCTCGCCATCCCGCACCTCCTTCCGCCGGCTCCCGCCTACCCCGTCACCGTCGCGGAATTCGCCGGCCTGGCCCGCACGATCGCGGCGGACCGCGCCCGCTGGGCGCCGCGCGTCCGCTACGACGCCACCACCCGCTGGTACGACCGCCTGGCGACCGGACCCGGCTACGAGGTCTGGCTGCTGAGCTGGGTGCCCGGCCAGGGCAGCGGGCTGCACGACCACGGCCGCTCCTCGGGCGTGCTGACCGTCCTCGAGGGCGAACTGACCGAGCGCTCCCTCGGCGGCAACGGCGAGACCCGCCGTTCACTCCCGCCGGGCCACCAGCGGGTGTTCGCCCCCGGCTATGTCCACGAGGTGGTCAACGACTGCCTGGAAGGCGCGGTCAGCCTGCACGTCTACTTCCCCGGGCTGACGCAGATGACCCCGTACGCCTGCGGCTCCGGCGAGCCGGCGACCGAGGGGACGTTCGCCGGGTGACGCGGCGGGCTGACAGACTGTCCGCATGCGAATCGTGGTATTGGCCGGCGGCATCGGAGGAGCCCGTTTCCTGCGCGGCCTGAAGGCGGCGGCGCCGGAGGCGGACATCACCGTCATCGGCAACACCGGCGACGACATCCACCTGTTCGGCCTCAAGGTCTGCCCCGACCTCGACACCGTCATGTACACCCTCGGCGGCGGGATCCACGAGGAGCAGGGCTGGGGCCGCGCCGACGAGACGTTCACGGTCAAGGAGGAGCTGGCCGCCTACGGGGTCGGGCCAGGGTGGTTCGGCCTGGGGGACCGCGACATCGCGACCCACATCGTGCGCACCCAGATGATCGGCGCCGGCTACCCGCTCAGCGCGGTCACCGAGGCGCTGTGCGCCCGCTGGAGGCCCGGCGTGCGGCTGATCCCCATGACCGACGACCGGATCGAGACGCACGTCGTCATCGACGACCCGGACGCGGGCCCCGGCGGCGGGCGCAAGGCCGTCCACTTCCAGGAGTACTGGGTGCGGCTTCGGGCCTCCGTCCCGGCGCACGCGGTGCTGCCGGTCGGCGCCGAGGGCGCCAAGCCCGCCCCTGGGGTGCTGGAGGCGATCGCGGAGGCGGACGTCATCCTCTTCCCGCCGTCCAACCCGGTGGTGTCGGTCGGCACGATCCTGGCAGTACCCGGCATCCGGGAGGCCATCGCCGAGGCGGGCGTGCCCGTCGTGGGCCTGTCCCCCATCGTCGGTGACGCCCCGGTGCGCGGCATGGCCGACAAGGTGCTGGCGGCGGTCGGCGTGGAGTCCACGGCGGCGGCGGTCGCGGCGCACTACGGCTCCGGACTGCTGGACGGCTGGCTGGTCGACACCGTCGACGCGGGGTCGGTCGCGGAGGTCGAGGCCGCGGGCATCCGCTGCCGGGCCGTACCGCTGATGATGACGGACCTGGACGCGACGGCCGCGATGGCCCGCGAGGCGCTGACGCTCGCCGGGGAGGTGCGGGCGTGACCGCCGCTGCCACCGGCCCGGCCTCCTACCGCGTGTGGGCCGTCACGGGCATACCCGAGGTCGAGCCCGGCGCGGACCTCGCGAAGCTGATCGCGGCCGGCACGGCGGATCTGGCCGACGGCGACGTACTCGTCGTCACCTCGAAGATCGTCAGCAAGGCGGAGGGGCGCGTCGTGCGCGCCACCGACCGCGAGGCGGCGATCGACGCCGAGAGCGTGCGGCTCGTCGCGCGGCGGGGTCGGACCCGGATCGTGGAGACCCGGCACGGCTTCGTCATGGCCGCGGCCGGCGTGGACGCCTCCAACACCACGCCCGGCACGGTGCTGCTGCTGCCGGAGGACCCGGACGCCTCCGCCCGGGCCATCCGGGCGGGGCTGCGGGACGCCTGCGGCGTCAACGTCGGCGTCGTCGTCACCGACACCTTCGGCAGGCCGTGGCGCGAGGGCCTGACCGACGTCGCCATCGGGGCGGCCGGGCTGCGCGTCGTGGACGACCTGCGCGGCGCGAGCGACTCCCACGGCAACGAACTGTCCGCCACGGTCACGGCGCTCGCCGACGAACTCGCCGCCGCCGGGGACCTGGTGAAGGGCAAGGCAACCGGATCGCCCGTCGCCGTCGTCAGGGGGCTGGACCGCCTGGTCCTGCCCGCAGAGGAGGACGGCGACGGCGGCCGCGCCCTCGTCCGGCGCGCCGCCGACGACATGTTCCGGCTGGGCACCTCGGAGGCGGTCCGCGAGGCCGTCTCCTTGCGCCGCACCATCCGCGACTTCACCGGTGAGCCCGTCGACGGGGCGGCCGTACGGCGCGCCGTGGCCCTCGCGGTCACCGCGCCCGCGCCGCACCACACGACACCGTGGCGCTTCGTCCTGCTGGAGTCGGAGCCGGCCCGGGTCCGGCTGCTGGACGCCATGCGCGACGCCTGGATCGCGGATCTGCGGCGCGACGGCCGGAGCGAGGAATCCATCGCCAAGCGGGTGCGGCGCGGGGATGTGCTGCGCCGCGCGCCGTACCTGGTCGTGCCGTGCCTGGTCGCCGACGGGGCGCACGACTACCCGGACCCGCGGCGCTCGGCGGCCGAGCGCGAGATGTTCGTCGTCGCCATGGGCGCGGCCGTGGAGAACTTCCTGGTGGCGCTCGCCGGGGAGCAGTTGGGGTCGGCGTGGGTGTCGTCCACGATGTTCTGCCGTGACGTGGTGCGCGAGGTGCTGGACCTGCCGGAGGACTGGGACCCGATGGGTGCCGTCGCGATCGGCCGGCCCGCCGCGCCGCCGAAGGAGCGGCCGGGGCGCGACGCGGAGGCGTTCATCGAGGTGCGCTGAGGCGCCCTGACCGGGGCGGCCCCGCGCTGGGTGCGAGGCGGCGGGGCTGGGTTCGAGGCGGCGGGACCTCCGCCCCGCGGCCGTCGTACATCGTCCACAGGCCGAAGCAGTCGTCGTCCTGATCATGGGCGCCGACGATGACCTGCGGGATCTGCCGACCGGCGCAGCGTCACGAGGTGACGGCCTTCCCGCACACGGCATCCCCGCCGGACTCGGCCGGTGCCGGGTCCAGCTGGCCGTCGCGGCCGCGGGTCACAAGGGGACGATGTTCCCCGGGGCCAGGCGCGGGGCGCGGCGTGGGGGGCGGCGGCCGGTGAGGAGGATGAGGCGGGCGGCGCGGTGGCGCTGACCCGCGTACGGCTCCAGGAGTTCGAGCATGGTGGCGTCGTCGCAGCGGTGGGCGCCGGTGAGGGCGTAGCCGACGGTGTGCGGCAGGTGGAGATCGCCGACCGTGATCGCGTCGGGGTCGCCGTTGCTGCGCTGCAGGGTCTCGGCGGCGGTCCAGGGGCCGATGCCGGGGATGGCCTGGAGACGGGCGAGGGCGTCGGCGGGGCCGAGGACGGTGGCCTGTTCCATGCGGGCGGCGGCACGGGCGGCCCGGACCACCGCAGCGGAGCGCTTGCCGTCGACATTGGCGCGGTGCCACTCCCAGGAGGGGATCATGGCCCAGCCGCGTGCGTCGGGCATGACCCTCATGCGCAGGTGCTCGCCGGGCCCGGGGGCGGGCTCGCCGAAGCGCTGCAGCAGGACCCGCCAGGAGCGGTATGCCTCGTCGGAGGTGACCTTCTGCTCGAGGATCGCCGGGACGAGGGATTCCAGCACCAGGCCGGTGCGGGTCAGCCGCAGCCCGGGGTTGCGGCGGTGGGCCTCGTGGACGACGCGGTGCCGGGCGGTGAAGGCGCCGGGGTCGTCGGCGTCGCCGAGCAGGGCGGGGAGGCCGTCCAGCAGCCAGTCGGCGCCGGGTCCCCATGCCTCGGCCTCGACCTCCCCGCCGGAGGGGCGGGCGATGCGCAGGGTGCCGGGGCCGTCGGGGGTGCGTGAGGCGCGGTAGACGGCGTGGTCGGCCCCGACGCGGAACGCGGGGTCGCCGGGGCCGCGGCGCAGGGGACCCAACGTGAGCCCGAGGTCCAGGGGGCCGCGCGGGGTGAAGCGGCGGGTGCGGCCGGGCGTGCGCGGTCCGGGGACGCGGCCGGTGGCGCCGCTGAGGAGTCGGGTCTGCTCGGGGTGCACCCTCCGAGAGTACGGCGTGGCCCCTCGGGCTTCCCGGCTTCCCGGCTCGCCGCTTTCCGGGCTCCCGGGCTTCCGGGCTCGCCGCCTTCCGGGTCTTCCCGCCTTCCGGACTCCCATGCCGACCGGCTTTCGTACCGGCCGGCTTTCCTACCGACCGGCTTTCGTGCCGCCCGGCTCCCGGCGTCGAAGGTCCGCGGTTCCGGCCGGTGAACGGGTGCCCACCGGCTCCAGCAGGGGCGGCTACTGGTCGGAGGAGAAGCGGACCGCGCCGTCCGCGATGACCGCGCCGCACCAGACGCGCACTCCGTGCCGCAGTTCGTTGTCCGCGCCGATGTGCGCGGCGTCACCGATCACCGATCCGTGGACGACGGTGCGTTCGCCGATGACCGCGCCCGCGCCGATGAGGGAGTCCACGACGACGGCCCCCGGGCGGACGACGGCCCCGGCCAGGACCGTGCTGCCGTCGACGACCGCTCCGGAGCCGATGACGGCGCCCTCGCAGACGGCGGTGCCGCCCGTGAGCTTGGCGTCGTCGGCGACCCGGGCGCCCTCCAGGACGAGGCGTTCGCCGCGGCGGCCGGGAACGGCGGGCGAGGGCGCGCGGCCGAGCACGAGGTCGGCCGAGCCCCTGACGAACGCGTGGGGGGTGCCGAGGTCGAGCCAGTAGGTGGAGTCGACCATGCCCTGCAGATGGGCGCCGTCGGCGAGCAGGCCGGGGAAGGTCTCGCGCTCGACGGAGACCGCGCGGCCGGTGGGGATGGAGTCGATGACCGCGCGGTCGAAGACGTAGGCGCCCGCGTTGATCTGGTCGGTGACGATCTCCTCGGGCGTCTGCGGCTTCTCCAGGAACGCGGTAACGCGGCCGGTGGCGTCGGTCGGCACGAGTCCGAAGGCGCGCGGGTCCTCCACCCGGGTCAGGTGGAGGGAGACGTCGGCGCCGGAGTCGCGGTGGGTGGCGACGAGTCCGGCGATGTCGAGCCCGGTGAGGATGTCCCCGTTGAAGACCAGGACCGGGTCGCCGGGGGCGGATTCGAGGCGGTCGGCGACATTGCGGATGGCGCCTCCGGTGCCGAGCGGCTCGTCCTCGGTGACGTACTCCAGGCGCAGCCCGAGGGCGGAGCCGTCACCGAAGTGCGGCTCGAAGACCTCGGCCAGGTAGGAGGTCGCCAGGACGATGTGCTCGACGCCTGCCGCGCGCGCTCGGGCCATCTGGTGGGTGAGGAAGGGGACGCCTGCCGCGGGGACCATCGGCTTGGGGGTGTGCACCGTCAGAGGGCGCAGCCTGGTGCCCTTGCCACCGACCAAGAGGATCGCTTCAGTCACCTGTGTTGTCTCCGCTTCTGGCGGGGGCCGACCTGATGAACGGCCAATCCTATGCAGGGCGCGATCAGCGGCCCTGGAGCCCCGCCGCGGTACGGCGGATGATGCCGAGATCGTCGTACAACCGCGTTCCCGGGCATTGCGTGGCGAATCCGTCCCGATGGCCCGAGATGACGTTCATGCGGACCTGCGTCCCCTTCGGGTACCGGTTGCTCCCTCCGGACACCAGGGAGGTCATGCCCTCCGGGTCGCGGCCGTAGATCCCGAGTTTCCACGCGGCGAGCCGGGCGACGGCCGACAGGGCCTCGCGGCTGGGCTCTTCCTCGGAGTAGTCGCCGAGGACGGCGATGCCCATCGTGTGCTCGTTGAAGCCGAGGGTGTGCGCGCCGAACACGGCCTTGGAGACGCCGCCGCTGCGGCCCTCGTAGATGTTGCCGCACTTGTCGACGAGGAAGTTGTAGCCGATGTCGCGCCAGCCGCTGCTCTTGACGTGGTACCGGTAGATGCCGCGGATCACCGAGGGCGAGTCGGAGCACTCGTAGTCGTTGCCCGTGGCGGTGTGGTGGACGAAGATCGCGCTGATGTCGTCGGTGAACTCCGAATCCTCGTCGCGCAGTTGCTCGTCGGCTCCCCAGCCGGCGCGGGTGATGATGCGGGGGCGCGCGCCGGTGAAGCGCTGCCCGGTGAGGGCCACGGTCTGGGACCGGGTGAGCTCGGGGACGAAGGCCGACTCGACCGGCGTGCCGGAGGTGTCGGTCGGGTCCGCGGCGGTGCCGGTCTCGGCGCCTGCCTGCGGGCGTCCACCGAGCGGATGGCCGGCCTCGCCGGGGCCGACGCCCTCGAAGAGGTCGCCGCCGGTGGGGTCGCCGCCGGACGGGCCGACACCGGCGAAGGGATCGGGATTCCCGAAGGGGTCGCCGCCGCCCGTGGGGACGCCGCCGGAAGGAGTCCCCGGGTGCGCGCCGTCGCCCATGGGGCCGCCTGCCGTGCCGTCACCGCCCGGGCGGTCGCCCCCCGGTCCCGCGGGGCGGGGGTCCAGGGCGGCGTCCGGGCCGAGGGCGGCGTCGGGGTCGAGGTAGACGCCGTCGCCGAGGTAGCGGCCCGGACCGCCGTCCGGGTCGTCCGCGAAGCCGTCACCCGGTTCGCCCCCGGGGTCGACCATCTCCAACCGCAGCCCCTTGGGCAGGCCGGGCTGCACCCCGCGCCTGCCGCTGGTGGGCGCCTCCGGCACGACCCGCAGCTCGATCCCGTCGGAACTGCCGACCCACAGCGGGACGGTCGAGCCGCGCACCACGGGGGCCGAGCCCTCGGACGAGCCCGCGTCGGGGGCGTCGTCGTTGTGCGCCTCGACCGTGCGCCAGTCCGACCAGGCGCCCGTGCCCAGGGCGCGGGTCCTGACCTGGACGGTGCCCCGCAGTTCGGTGCGGGCGTCGTCCCAGGTGACGCCGATCAGGGAGAAGGGCCGTACGGCGCGGGCCGGCAGACCCTGGGAGAGCGGGGTGCCGACGGCCCGCCCGGACGCGGGGAGCGGGGCCAGCGGCAGGGTGCGGGTGTCCCCGGGGGGCGTGTCGGGGACGGCCGCCCGTGCCGGCACGGGGACGGAGGCGGTGGCACCGGAGGGGAAGGCGAGCGGCAGGGCAAGGGCAGCCATGCACGCCGCGGAGATCGACGTCGCAAGAAGTGCACGCATGGGAAAAACAGTTACATAAGGCCCTAGAACGCGCAGCCGGGATCTGACGCTCCGTCTCCTCCTGCCGGGTCATCAGCGCCCCTCGCCACGCCACGGCCTGACGTAGCCTGGGCGTGTGACAGCGACTGCCCGTACACCCGCCGACCTGCTGCGATCCGCGCTCGCCGCGGACCCCGCCCGCCCTCTGGTCACCTTCTACGACGACGCCACCGGCGAACGCGTCGAACTGTCGGTGGCCACCTTCGGCAATTGGGTGGCCAAGACCGCCAACCTCATCCAGGACGAACTGGGCGCCCAGCCGGGTGACCGCGCGGCGCTGCTGCTGCCGGCGCACTGGCAGACCGCGGTATGGGTGCTCGCCTGCTTCTCCACCGGCCTGGTCGTGGCGCCCGGGGGCGATCCGGGCGGTGCCGACCTGGTGGTGTCCGGCCCGGACACGCTGGAGGAGGCCCGCGCCTGCCCCGGCGAGCGGGTCGCGCTGGCGCTGCGCCCGCTGGGCGGCCGCTTCGCGCAGCCGCCGCAGGGCTTCCTCGACTACGCGGTCGAGGTGCCCTCGCAGGGGGACCGGTTCGCCCCGTACGCGCCGGTGGCGCCGGACGCTCCGGCCCTGGAGCTGCCGGGCGGTCAGGAGCTCACTGGCGCGCAGGTGGTGGACCGGGCCCGCGCGTCCGCCGCGGAACTGGGGCTGACCGCCGGATCGCGGCTGCTGTCGGGCCGGCCGTTCGGCGACTGGGACGGCCTGGCCGCCGGACTGCTGGCGCCGCTGGCGGCGGGCGCCTCGGTGGTGCTCTGCCGCAACCTGGACCGGCTGCCCGCCGCCGACCTGGACAGACGCCGGGAGAGCGAACGGGTCACCCACTCGGCGTAGCCGGGTCCGTCCGCATCACCGGGCGGCCCTCCGACTGAGCTGAACAACTCCGCACAACCGAGGGCGGTATTGGACCGTCTCTATAGGTGACCTGATCGTCAGCAGCACCTATAAGGACGGGCCCGGACGTGACCACGCCAGCCGATTCTCCGGACGTCGAGGACGCCCTTCCCACCGACACCGCTCCCGCCGGCCCGCCCGACGCCGACGCACCCCCCGCCGAGGCGCCGCCGAGGAAGCGCCGCCGCACCTGGTTGCGCGTCCTCGCCGCGGTCGTCTCCCTGGCGCTGCTGGCCGGGGCCGGCGTCTCCTGGTACCTGTACAAGCGGCTCGACGGCAACATCCGGACGGACACCAGCACCGCCCACGAGCTGATGCGGGTCCAGGCCGAGCGGCCCCCGGTGCTGCCCGAGGCGACCACCGCGGAGAACATCCTGCTCCTGGGCTCGGACAACCGCGGCGGCGGCAACGGGAAGTACGGCCAGGACAGCGGCACCCAGCGTTCGGACACCGCGATACTGCTGCACCTGGCCGCCGACCGGAAGAGCGCGACGGCGGTCAGCCTGCCGCGCGACCTCATGGTCGAGATCCCCTCCTGCCGGCGCGCCGACGGCAGCATGACCAGCCCCCAGTTCGCCCAGTTCAACTGGGCGTTCGAGTTCGGAGGCGCCGCCTGCACGATCCGCACGGTGGAGAAGGCGACGGGGATCCGCGTCGACCACCACCTCGTGGTGGACTTCAACGGTTTCACGAAGATGGTCGACGCGGTCGGCGGTGTCGAGGTCTGCGTCCCGCACCCCGTCCACGACCGGGACGCGCACCTGGATCTGGCGGCCGGCCGTCAACTGCTGCACGGAGAGCAGGCCCTCGGCTACGTCCGGGCCCGCAAGGGCATCGGCGACGGCAGCGACACCCAGCGGATGGACCGGCAGCAGCAGTTCCTCGCCTCCCTGGTGCAGAAGGTCGACTCCACGGGGGTGTTGCTCAACCCCGCCGCGCTCTACCCGCTGTTGAGCGCCGCCACCTCCTCGCTCACGGCGGACGAGGGCCTCGACTCGCTGGCCGAGCTGTACGAACTGGCCCAGAGCCTGCGCAAGACGCCCACGGACCAGGTGCGCTTCCTCACCGTGCCGCGCCGCCCCTACACGGCGGACCCCAACCGTGACGAACTGGTGCAGCCCGCCGCCGCCGAACTCTTCACGGCTCTGCGCGAGGACGGGCAGGTGACCGTCGAGCAGGACACGCACGCGGGTTCGGGCAGCACCCGTCCGGGGGCCGGCACATCCTCCGCCACCCCTGCGGCGTCTCCCACGCCCTCCGGGGGAGCGGCGGGCGCCTCCTCCTCGTACCGCGGCACCACCGCCGACAGCGACGTCTGCGGCGGCAGTGGGGATTGAACAGTTTGTCCCTGCACGGGAGAGCGGAATTTGTCAGCGACGGACGTACACGCTGAACTGTGGGGTTAGTGTGAGCGATCCGGCCTGTTGCAGCGGCCGAGACGGAGGACTCGATCGACCGTGGACACGCAAGGCCGTGGGCAGCACGTCGACCCGGCGGATCAGTGGGTTTTCGATCCCGAGACGGGCAGCTACCAGTTGCGGCTGGACCCCCCGCCGCCGGAGCGAAGCGTTCCCGCGCAGGGAACGGGCCGGCGGGCACAGCGCGTCCAGCCGCAGGGCGGCAGCCGCACACGACAGGGCGGTTCCGGCGCCGCGGGCGGCGGCCGCTCCGCCGAGCGCGGACGGGCGGCGGGCAGCGGCAGGCCGGTGGCCAACGGCCGTTCGGAGGGCGCCGGGAGACCGGCCGGCGGCGGCCGGGCCGCCGGCGCCAGGAGCGGAGGCGGCGGCCGCGCGGCCGCACGCACCAGCCGGCGTCGCCCGAAGGCCCGCGCGTCGGCCAGGAAACGGGCGCTGATCTGGACCGCCGGCACGCTGGGGGTCGTCGTCATCGCGGCGTGCGTCGGCGTCTACTCGCTGTACCAGCAGCTCAACGGCAACATCGTGACCATCGACCCGGGTATCGGCTCCAAGAACGCCACATCCACCGGGCCGGTCAACATCCTCGTCATCGGCACCGACAGCCGGCAGGGCCTGAAGGGCAAGTACGGCGACGCGGCCAACATCGGCCACGCCGACACCACGATCCTCTTCCACGTCTCCAAGGACCGCTCCAACGCGACCGCGTTGAGCATCCCGCGCGACATCATCACCGACATCCCGGACTGCCCGACGAAGCAGCCCGACGGCTCCACGAAGATCATCCCGGGTGAGAGCGGCGTCCGCTTCAACACCAGCCTGGGCCAGTACGGCCGCGACCCCGGCTGCACGATGCGCACCGTCGAGGCGCTGACGGGCATCACCCCGGACCACTTCATGATGGCCAACTTCGACGCGGTCAAGGACCTGTCGACAGCGGTCGGCGGCGTCGAGGTGTGCCTGGCCAAGGACATCGACGACCGGGACTCGCACCTGAAGCTGAGCAAGGGGCGGCACACCGTCGCCGGCGAGCAGGCGCTCGCCTTCGTCCGCACCCGGCACAGCGTCGGCTTCGGCGGCGACCTGAGCCGCATCGAGCTGCAGCAGCAGTTCCTCAGCTCCATGGTGCGCAAGATGAAGTCGGGCGACACACTGACCAGTCCGACGAAGCTGCTCAAGCTGGCGAACACGGCGACGAAGGCGCTCACCGTCGACACCGGCATCGGCAGCGTGACCAAGCTCAGCGAGCTCGCCAAGGACCTGAGCCGGGTCGACACCAAGAACATCACCTTCGCGACGGTTCCGGTGATAGACAACCCGGCCGAGA
The DNA here is from genome assembly GCF_057707665.1 of Actinacidiphila sp. bgisy167. NCBI lineage: Bacteria > Bacillati > Actinomycetota > Actinomycetes > Kitasatosporales > Streptomycetaceae > Actinacidiphila > Actinacidiphila sp. bgisy167. Next base: position 27,042 of record NZ_JBYIQP010000077.1, read on the forward strand.
AGGTGCACACCACGGTGGTGCTGGACGAGACCAGGGCGCCGCAACTGTTCAGCATGGTGAAGGACGACGTCTCGCTCACCGAGGTGAAGAAGAAGCAGAAGGCGTCGGACGCGGCCAAGCTCAAGGGCCCCAAGGCCGACCCGGTCGACGTCCGGGTCGAGGTGCTCAACGGCAGCGGGGTCTTCGGTGCCGCCCAGGACACCGTCAGCTGGCTGCAGAACGACCACGGTGTCACCCGGTCCACCAACGGCGGCAACGCGCCCGCCGAGACGAAGAGGACGACGCTGGAGTACGCCCCCAACCAGGCCGACCAGGCACGCCGACTGGCCGACATGATGGGGCTGCCGGCCTCCGCGCTCCAGCAGGGCACCGAGGACGCCGCACCGCGCGCCGACATGACGCTCACCCTCGGCAAGGACTTCAAGGGGGCGGGCACGCCGATCGCCACGCCGACGAAGGCGCCCGAGGGGATCCAGAAGGTCGAGGCGGACGACAAGAGCGTGTGCGCCCAGTAGCCACCGGCTCGGGGCGTGCCGGGGCGTGGAGGCGCCGCAGCGGACGACGGGAGGCGGACAGCGATGGGCGGCCGCCGGCGGGACGGGATCCCCGGTCCGGCGCGGGACGGGAGCGCGGGCCGTCCCCGCCTTCCGGCGAACGGGGGTGCGATGGTCCTCACGTGTCGGCTCCGTCACACTCGCCGAGGGCGGCCGCCGGCGCGGCGGAAGGTCTCCCCCGCGAGCCGCCGGCGTGGCCGGACCGCCGCCCACGAGCGCCGCAACCCTTGCGGCCGGCTCCCGATGCCGCCCGCTTCTGCGTGTACAGGCCGCATCCCCGAGGTCCCGTTTTGGGGTGTTGCGCACCATCGCTTTACACGGGCGATAAGAAACCCGGGCTCTTGCCCCGTCGCGGTTTATGTATCGTGACCTCCAACCATCCGCGAGCAGGGCTGTTCCGGTTCCACAGGACTTCGACAGTCGCACAGCTGAGCATCACCCACGATCCGCGCGCTGCGGCGCAGCCGGTGGACCGTAGTGACCAGCGCGTCATGGGAGGGCCCCTATGCGCCACGGCAGCATCCCCGGAGGGCGGAACGCCCCCTTCGAACCTCACGAACCCGGGTGGGACGACTCTCCGTACGCGAACGGACACGGACAGGCGTACATTCCCCAGCAGCCCGCACATCCGCACCCGACGGTCCCGCAGCAGCCGCAGCGCGGTGGCTACCGCCCCGAGGAGCCGCAGCAGCCGCAGCACGGCGGCGGATACCCGCCGCCGCACGACGGTCACCCGCCCCAGGGCGGTTACCCGGCCCAGGGCGGTTACCCGGCCCAGGGCGGTTACACACCCCAGGAGGGCTACGCCCCGCACGGCGGGTACGCGCCGCAGGGGTACGCCCCGCAGGAGGGGTACCCCGCCCAGGGCGGGTACGCCCCGCAGGAGGGGTACCCCGCCCAGGGCGGGTACGCCCCGCAGCAGGGCTACGCCCCCCACCAGCCGGCCGGACGCGACACCGCGGGGTACGGCACGGGAGGCTACGGCCAGGACGACCGCGACGCGGGCTACGGCGCCTTCGGTGACGAGGGGCCGTCCACCGGCACCCTGACCGCGACGCACGGCGACGGGACGGACGACGAGCACGGCGGCCACGACACCCAGGACGACCACGACGGCCCGGACGACCACGACGGCACCGGCCGCCCCACCGACCGCCGGCGCAAGAAGGGCAAGAGGCGCGCCCTGCGCTGGGTGGCCATCGTCACGTCGGTGGCGATACTCGGGACGGCCGGCGCCGCCTTCGCGTACTACCAGCACCTCAACGCCAACATCAAGAAGGACGCGCTGAACCTTGGCGACAGCAAGGCCGCCAAGAGCAAGGCGAACGCGGCCGGCCAGACCCCGTTGAACATCCTCCTCCTCGGCTCCGACAGCCGGGCCTCCAAGGAGAACCAGAAACTCGGCGGCGCCAAGGGCGACGCGGACCGCAAGCCGCTCGCGGACGTCCAGATGCTGCTGCACGTCTCCGCGGACCGCAGCAACATGACCGTGGTCAGCGTCCCGCGCGACACCCGGGTCACCGTCCCCAAGTGCACCGACCCGGACGACGGGCACATCTACCCCGAGACCACGACGGACACGATCAACACGAGCCTCCAGCACGGCGGTCCCGGCTGCACCGTGGCCACCTGGGAGAACCTCACGGGCATCCACATCGACCACTTCATGATGATCGACTTCGCCGGCGTGGTCTCCATGGCCGACGCGGTCGGCGGTGTCCCGGTCTGCGTCGATGCCAACGTCTGGGACCGCAAGTCCGGGCTCAAGCTCACCAAGGGCGACCACACCATCAAGGGCCAGCAGGCCCTGCAGTGGCTGCGCACCCGGCACGGCTTCGAGGACGGCAGCGACATCGGCCGTACCCACGCCCAGCACATGTACATGAACGCGATGGTGCGCCAGCTGAAGTCGGGCACGAAGCTCACCGACCCCGGCGCGCTCACCGGCCTGGCGGAGGCCGCCACCAAGGCGCTGACCGTCGACACCGGCCTGGGCACCGTCAAGAAGCTCTACAACCTGGGCAACGACCTCAAACGCGTCCCCACCGAGCGCATCACCATGACGACGATGCCCTGGGGCGCCGACCCGCAGAACCCGACCGCGCACGTCGTGCCGACGCCCGCGGCGAGCAAGCTCTTCACGCTGCTCCGCAACGACCAGCCCGTGGACGGCAAGGCATCCAAGCCGAAGAAGCCCGGCAAGTCCACCACCCCCGCCGTGAAGGCCTCGCCCAAGGACGAGATCGCGGTGACGGTGCAGAACGGCACGGGCTCCGCCTCGACCCCCGCGGTCTCCGGCCGCGCGGGCACCGTCGCGGAGAAACTGAAGGCCCTCGGGTACACCCAGGCCGAGACGGACTCCACGCCGCAGTCGCAGTCCGGCACCACCATCACCTACGCCGACGACGCCGACAAGGCCAACGCCCTGGCCGTGGCCACGTCGCTGAAGCTGCCCACCGGCGTGGTCAAGAAGTCCTCCTCCGCAGATGGCATCACGCTGGTGATCGGCGCCGACTGGACGTCCGGGGCGCTTTACCCGGCGGCCAGCAGCAGCGACACCAAGGAGGTGCTGGACAACGCGAGCGCGCTCAACGCCTCCGACGACTCGGCGTGCATGAAGGTGAACCCCTACTACAAGTGGTAGGGGTCCGCCCCCCGCCTCACACCTCGGCCGACGCCCGCACCGCCGGGCGGCGGCCGGCGATGACCCGCCGGGCCGGCGAACGCGGACCGGTCAGGGCGAGCGCCACCGCGACACGCGGCCGCGCAGCGGCGGACAGGCCCTCGCCGGCCGGAAGCGATCCCAGCGCGATGGCCACGAGACAGCCGCCGGGCACGACGAAACCCAGCGGGCTGCCGCGGCGCCTGTGGACCCCTCCCGCAGGCGACAGGGGCCCACCCCCCGCCTCACACGTCGGCCGACGCCCGCACCGCCGGGCGGCGGCTGGCGATGACCCGCCGGGCCAGCGAACGCGGACTGGTCAGGAATCCGAAGCCCCAGGACATGTGCATCGTGGCGAGCGCCACCGGGACACGCAGCCGCGCAGCGGCGGACAGGCCCTCGCCGGCCGGAAGCGATCCCAGCGCGATGGCCACGAGGTAGCCGCCGGGCACGACGAAGCCGAGCGGGGTGAGCGCGGCGCCCACCACCACGCCCGCCGCGATGGCCACGACGGCGGCCGGGGCGGCCAGGTAGCGCAGGTTGACCGAGCCCTGGTGGTAGCGGGTGACGACGCGGCGCCAGCGCCCGTAGTCCTTGTACTGCTTGGCCAGCGCGCGCACGCTGGGCCGCGGGCGGTAGGAGACGCGCAGCTCGGGCGAGAACCAGATCAGGCCGCCGGCCTCGCGGATGCGGTAGTTCAGCTCCCAGTCCTGGGCGCGGATGAACTCCTCGTTGTAGCCGCCCTGCTGCTCCAGCACCTCGCGGCGGAAGACCCCGAGGTAGACGGTGTCGGCGGGGGCGGCGGCGCCGCCGGTGTGGAAGGCCGCGTTGCCGACGCCGATCTTCGAGGTCATGGCGGCGGCGACGGCGCGCTCCCAGTCGTTCTCGCCCTCGGCGTGCATGACGCCGCCGACGTTGGCGGCGCCGGTCTCCTCCAGCAGCCGCACCGCGGTCTTGATGTAGTCGGGCGAGAGCATGCCGTGGCCGTCGACCCGCACCACGACCGGGTGCCGGGAGGCCTTGATGGCGGCGTTCAGGGCGGCGGGCGTGCGGCCGGTGGGGTTGGGCACCGTGTGGACGCGGGGGTCCTCGCGCACCAGCTCCGCGGCGATCTCGTCCGTGCGGTCCGTGGAGGGCCCGAGGGCGATGACGACCTCGAGCTCGCCCGCGTAGTCCTGCTCGAGGATGTGGCGGACGGAGGTGCGCAGATACCGCTCCTCGTTGAGCACCGGCATGATCACGGAGACGGCGGGCGGCACGTCGGGGGTCGCAGGGTTCACAGCCGCACACGTTACCGCGAACGGATGATACGAGCGCGTGCGGCCGGGCGGGGCTCATTCCGTACGACGGTATGACTCCTTAGCGTGACTGCATGACCGTCGCTCGTCGCCGTCAGCAGCCCGCCCCAGCCCCACGCCGGCCCAGGAAGCGGCCGCCCGTGCGCCGTGGGATGCGTGTCCTCGGTGCCGTCTCACTGGGCATCCTGACCGCCAGCGGGATCGGGCACGCCGTGCTGGGGCACATGGACGACCGCCTGACGCGGGTGGACGCCTTCGCCGGGATGAAGAACCGCCCGACCCCCACCAAGGGCACCAACTTCCTTCTGGTCGGCACCGATGTGCGCCGCGGCCTGACCAAGGCGCAGCGCACCGGGCTGCGCCTTGGCGGGGAGCCCTGCGACTGCACCGACACGATGCTGCTGGCGCATCTGTCGCGCGACGGCAGGCGGGTCAGCGTGGTCGCGCTGCCGCGTGACTCGTACGCGGAACTGCCCCGCGCCGGCAAGCTGCAGTGGGCCTGGGGGGTGGGCGGTCCGGCGCTCGCCGTGTCCACGGTCGAGAAGATGACCGGGGTCAAGGTCGACCACTACGCCGAGTTCGACTTCGGTTCGTTCATGCGGACCGTCGACCACATCGGCGGCGTCGACCTCTGCTTCGCCCAACCGCTGCGCGACGCCGCGACCGGTCTCGACCTGCCGGCCGGCACGGTGCGCGCCGACGGCGGCACGGCACTGCGCTACGTGCGCTCCGGTCACATCCCCGGCGGCCTCGACCTGCAGCGGATGCAGAACCAGCAGCGGTTCCTGGCCGCCCTGGTCCGCCGGGTCAGCGACATCGGGCTCCTGCAGAACCCCGTCAAGCTCGACCAGGTGGCCAAGGCCGCGCTGGGCTCGGTGCGCGCGGACCGGCAGACCAAGCCGGACGACCTGATCGCCCTCGCCACGGGGCTGCGCGGCGGATTCGGGGCCCGCTCGGTGGAGTTCGCGACGGTGCCGGTGGACGCCACGCCGTTCCGGGTGCAGGGGGTGGGGTCGACCCTGCGCTGGGACGCCAAGGGGGCGAAGCGGATCTTCGACGCGCTGCGCGAGGACCGCCCGCTCACCGGCCCGGACGGCGGCCCTCCCGTCACGCCCAGCCCGTCGGCGCCCGAGCAGCCCGAGCGGGTCGAGGTGCCGCCCAAGTCGATCCGCGTCCAGGTCAACAACGGGACGACGATCAACGGGCTGGGTGCGCGCGTGGACAAGGAACTGCGCCGGGTGGGCTTCCGCACCACCGGCACGCCCGGCAACACCATCCGGCACGACGCGGAGTACACGGTCATCCACTACGACCCGGGCTGGGACCGCTCAGCCGAGGCCCTGGCGACGGCCCTGCCCTACGCGAAGATGCGTTCGGTGCCCGGACTGGGCTCCACCCTGCGCGTCACCGTGGGCGCGGACTACGACGGCGTGACCCCGGTGCGGGCCGGCGAACCGGACCCGCCCGTCGCGCCGCCGGTGGGCCTCCCGCCACTGCGCGGCGACCGCATCTTGTGCGGCTGAGGCCGCCGAGTGACGGCCGAACGGGCGCGGTCAGTCGTCGAAGCCGTCCGCGGCGCGCTTCTCGCGCAGCTCCATGATCGCCCTGCGGCGGGCCAGCCGGTGCGTGCGGCGGATCTGCGCCTCCTGCAGCCTGCGCCGGTCGCGCTCGGTCTCGGGTTCTATCTGGGGCACCGCACGCGGCTTGCCCTCGGCGTCCACGGCCACGAAGACGAGGTAGGCGCTGGCCACGTGGGTCGCCGGGCCGGACTCGTTCCAGCGCTCGGCGAGCACGCGCACGCCGACCTCCATGGAGCTGCGTCCCGTCCAGTTGACCTGCGCCCGCACCTTCAGCAGGTCGCCGACCCGCACCGGTTCGATGAAGGCCATCTCGTCCATGGCGCCGGTCACCGCGGGCCCCTCGGAGTGGCGGCCGGCGACGGCGCCCGCCGCGGCGTCCACGAGTTTCATGACCACGCCGCCGTGCACCGTGCCCAGCAGGTTGGTGTCGTGGTGGGTCATGATGTGCGCGAGTGTGATCCGCGAGGCGGACGTGGGCTTGGACGGCACAGGGTGCGGGGGCGGTTCCTCGAACATGGCTCCACCCTAAGAGGCCGCGACGCCGGCCCGCCTATCCGCGCGGCCTCTCAGCTTGACTTTAAACCCCACCAAGATCATGTCTTGGTGGGGTTC
>NZ_JBYIQP010000078.1:0-33640 GCF_057707665.1 Actinacidiphila sp. bgisy167
CTGGTCGTGATGCGGACGACGATCCGGTCGGACAGCACCTTGGTGCCGCCCGTCACCGCCGACCGGTCACCGCCGGACTCCCGGATGACCGGGGCCGACTCGCCCGTGATCGCCGACTCGTCGACCGACGCGACACCCTCCACGACGTCGCCGTCACCCGGGATCACCTCGCCCGCCTCGCAGACGACCAGGTCGCCGACACGCAGCGCGGTGCCGGGGACGCGCGCTTCCGCGCCGTTGTCCAGCCGCCGGGCGACCGTGCCGGTCTTCGCCCGGCGCAGGGTCTCCGCCTGCGCCTTGCCGCGGCCCTCGGCCACGGCCTCCGCCAGGTTGGCGAAGACCACGGTGAGCCAGAGCCACGCGGCGATCGCCCAGCCGAACCCGTCGGCCGGGGAGAGCACCGCCAGAGCGGTGGTGAGCACCGAGCCGATCAGGACGACGAACATGACGGGCGTCCTGACCATCACCCGGGGGTCGAGCTTGCGCAGCGCGTCCGGGAGTGACCGCAGAAGCTGCGCCGGGTCGAAGAGTCCGCCCGAGACACGGGCGCCGTGGCCCGCGCCGGGGGCCTGGGGTGCCGTTCCTTCCTCGGGGGCGAGCACGGGCGTGTCGGTGGACATGGCTTCCTCAGCGGGGGTGGAGGTGGTCGCGCGGCTCATGACAGGCCTTCCGCGAGCGGGCCGAGGGCGAGTGCGGGGAAGTAGGTCAGGCCGGTGATGATCAGGATCGCGCCGACGAGCAGGAGCGCGAAAAGCGGTTTCCCGGTCCGCAGGGTGCCCGCGCCCGCGGGCACCGGCTGCTGCCGGGCGAGCGATCCGGCCAGGGCGAGGACGAAGACCATCGGCACGAAGCGGCCGAGGAGCATCGCGATGCCGAGCGTGGTGTTGTACCACTGCGTGTCGGCGCTCAGGCCCGCGAAGGCGGAGCCGTTGTTGTTGCCCGCGGAGGTGTACGCGTACAGCACTTCGGAGAAGCCGTGCGGCCCGCTGTTGAGCATCGAGTGCCGTGGTGTCGGCAGGGCCATCGCCAGGGCGGTGAAGACGAGCACCACGGCCGGGGTGACCAGGATGTACAGGGCGGCGAGTTTGATCTCCAGCGTGCCGATCTTCTTGCCCAGGTACTCCGGGGTCCGTCCGACCATGAGGCCGGCGATGAACACCGCGATGACCGCCATGACCAGGATGCCGTAGAGGCCGGAGCCGACACCGCCGGGAGCGATCTCGCCGAGCATCATGCCGAGCAGGGCGATGCCTCCGCCGAGGCCGGTGAGGGAGGAGTGGGCGGCGTCGACCGCGCCGGTCGACGTCAAGGTGGTGCTCACCGCGAACAGGGAGGAGGCGCCGACGCCGAAGCGCTGCTCCTTGCCCTCCATGGCGGCGCCCGCGATCCGGTTCGCCGCACCGGGGTGCACGGTCTCGACCCAGGTCATCAGGGTGACGAAGCCGGCCCAGATCAGGCCCATCGCGCCGAGGAGCGTGTAGCCCTGCCGGGGACTGCCGGCCATCCTCCCGAAGGTGCGCGTCAGCGAGACCGGGATCACCAGGAGCAGGAAGATCTCGAAGAGGTTGGTGAAGGCGTCCGGGTTCTCGAAGGGGTGGGCCGAGTTGGCGTTGTAGAAGCCGCCACCGTTGGTGCCGAGCTCCTTGATGGCCTCCTGGGAGGCCACTGCGCCGCCGGTCAGCGTCTGGTGGCCGCCGGCGAGGGTGGTGATCTCGTGCCAGCCGGCGAAGTTCTGGATCGCCCCGAAACCCACCAGAACGAGCGCGGCGACGAAGGCCACGGGCAGCAGGACGCGTATCGTGCCGCGGACCATGTCGGTCCAGAAGTTGCCGAGCTCGCCGGTGCGGGACCGGACGAAGCCGCGGACCAGCGCCACCGCCACCGCCATGCCGACCGCCGCCGAGACGAAGTTCTGCACGGCCAGGCCCGCGGTCTGCGCGGCATTGCCCATGGAGTTCTCGCCCATGTACGACTGCCAGTCCGTGTTGGTCACGAACGAGGCCGCGGTGTCGAAGGCCTGGGCGGGCGGGATGTCCGCGAAGCCCAGCGACAGCGGGAGGTGTGCCTGGAGCCGCAGGAACAGGTACAGGAACAGCACGCCCACGACGGAGAAGACGAGCACCGCCCTGAGGTAGGACGGCCAGCGCATCTGTGCGTCCGGATCGGCGCCGAAACAGCGGTAGACCAGCCGCTCGACGCGCAGGTGCCGGTCGGAGCCGTAGACCGCGGCCATGTAGTCGCCGAAGGGGCGGTACACCAGGGCCAGAGCCGCGACGAGCGCGGTGGCCTGGAGCACCTCGGCGGTGAGGGGGCCCATGTCCGCTCCTCAGAACCTCTCGGGCCGCACGAGCGCCCAGACGAGGTAGAGCAGCAGGGCGACGGCGACGACGAGACCCGCGATGTTCTCCGCGTTCACAGCTTCCCCACCCCCTTGGCGATGAGGGCCACCAGGGCGAAGACCGCGATCGTGACGATGACGAGGACCAGGTCGGCCATCGTGTGCTCCCCAGCTAGCGGATGACACGCTGACCAGGCCAGGGAACCGCCTTCCCGCCGCGCGCGGACGGCGGTTGACGGCTTCCATACGCCGCCGGGCAGCGCCTTGACGTGCCCTTGATGCCATAGCCCTTGACCTGCGAAAACGCCCGTGGGCCGCCCTGCTCTCACAGGTCGGCCCACGGGCGTATCGACGTGGCCGGGGCGCGTGGCCCCGGAAAAGCGAGGCGTCAGTGCACCTCGGTGATCTCCGGTCCGCGGCGCATCGGGTCGATGCCGTCCGAGAAGCGGCCGCCCTCCTCCTGGGCGATGCCCTCGGGCACCATCTGGGCGTCGTTGGGCAGCTTCAGGACGATCGGGTCGCGCGGCGCCATCGGCGAATCGCCGCGCACGACGACGGTGTCGCGGAAGATCTGCTCCAGCAGGCCGGCGGTCTCCGGCTGGACGGCGCCCTGCCCGGAGATGACACCCCGCAGGAACCAGCGCGGCCCGTCGCAGCCGACGAAGCGGACGACCTGCACGCCGTTGGCGCCGTTGGGCAGCTGCACCGGGACCTGGGCGCGCAGCTCCCAGCCCAGCGGGCCCTCGACCTCGTCGACGATGCCGCCCTGTTTGGTGATGCCGGACGCGATCTCGTCACGGACCTCGCCCCAGATGCCCTCCGACTTGGGGGCGGCGAAACCCTGCAACTGGACGGCGCTCTCCCGGAGCACCACGGTCGCGGCGACGATGGACTCGCCGGCCACCTCGACGCGCAGCTCCATGCCCTGCACGCCGGGTACGAAGAGGCCGCCCAGGTCGACCCGGCCCTCGGCCGGGTCCCTGACCTCGCTCACGTCCCACGGACCGTCCGGCCTGGGAGCGGGCGGAAGGTTGTACCGACGGGACTCCATGGAGTCGTCCGACTCCTCGGCGTCTTCGGCCAGCTCGTCAGGGCCCTCGGCCGCGAGCTCGTCGAGGGCGTCTCCGCGCTCCTTGCGACGACGACGGAACACGTCACTGTCCTTCCCGGTCAGCGATGACCGATGCGTATCCATTGCCGGACGGAACGACCGGCGAGCCATCCACCGCGGCATGCCCCCCCGTGGAGCCGAAGCCCCCTGCCGCCCGTGCCGAACCGGGCAGCTCCGCCACCTCGTGGAAGCGGACCCGTTCGACCTGCTGGACGACCAGTTGGGCGATCCGGTCCCCTGCTGCGAACCGTACGCTCTCGCGCGGGTCCAGGTTGACCACGATCACCTTGATCTCCCCACGGTACCCGGCATCAACCGTTCCGGGGGCGTTGACGAGGGCCACTCCGCACCTCGCGGCGAGGCCCGAGCGGGGGTGCACGAAGGCCGCGTAGCCCTCCGGCAGCGCGATCGAGACTCCTGTGGGCAGTACGGCGCGCTCCCCGGGGGCCAGTTCGGCCGCCTCGGTGGTGACGAGGTCGGCGCCGGCGTCGCCCGGGTGCCCGTACGAAGGAATCGGGACGTCCTCGTGCGAACGGTGGATGAGGACGTCGACCGGGGGACGGGAACCGTCGGTCACGGGTTCACCTCGAAGGCGCGGGCGACCTTGACCTGGTCGGGGTCGGTCATCGCGGCGCGGATCTCCTCGGGGCGGCCGTTGTCGGTGAAGTGCTCCAGCTTGACCTCGACGAACAGGGCCTCCGCACGGACCGCGACCGGGCCGTCCGGGCCGCCGATCCGGCCGACCGCGGTGGAGTAGATCTTGCGCCCTGCCACGGCGGTGCACCGGGCCTCCAGATGGAGGGTGGCGCCCACCGGCACCGGCTGCACGAAGTCGGTCTCCAGGCGGCCGGTCACAACCATGGTGCGCAGCAGCCAGGCGAGTGAGCCGAGCGTCTCGTCGAGCGCCGTGGCCAGCACGCCGCCGTGCGCCAGGCCCGGAGCCCCCTGGTGGGCGGGCTGCACGGTGAACTCGGCGGTCACGCTGACGCCCTCGCCGGCCCGCGCCTCCAGGTGCAGGCCGTGCGGCTGCGTCCCACCGCAGCCGAAGCAGTGGTCGTAGTGCGCGCCCAGCGGCTGCCCGGGGGCGGGGGCGTCGGGGTGCCGCTCCGGCGCCACGGCGTCGGGCGGCGGTGTCAGGCCCGCACGTTCCGGGCCCGCGTCGGTCGTAGCTCCACTCACGCGGGAGACCCTACCCTCCTGCGGGATCGTTTCCCGTCGCCCGGCCGTTGTCCCTGCGGCCCCGCGGCCCTCCGCCACCGCAGCACCTTCCCCTTGGAGCACCACATGACCCCCAGGTCCGTCGTCGTCACAGGAGCCGGGTGCGGGATCGGCCTCGCCACCACCCTCGAGCTGGCCCATGCCGGCTTCGACGTCATCGGGACGGTGCGCGGCGAGGAGAGGGCGCAGGGGTTGCGGGAGGTGGTCGAGCGCACCGGGGCGTCGGTGCGCACCGTGCTGCTGGACGTCACGGACGCCACGTCGTGCGTCCGGGCCTTCACCGAGATCGCCACGATGACGGACGGCGGCCCGTGGGCCGTGGTGAACAACGCGGGGATCGCCCAGCCCGGTGCGATCGAGGACGTCGACGACGAGCAGGTGCGCCGGCAGCTGGAGACCGATCTGGTGGCCCCCGCGCGCATCGCCCGTCTGGTGCTGCCGACGATGCGGACCCGGCGGGCGGGGCGGATCGTCAACATCTCGGCGGTCTCCGGGCGGGTCTCGATGCCGCTGCTCGGCTGGTACTGCGCCAGCAAGCAGGGCCTGGAGGCGGTGACGGACGCGCTGCGGATGGAGGCGGCCCCCTTCGGGGTCAAGGTCGTGCTGGTGGAGCCGGGCGCGTACGGCACGGACATCTGGCAGCGCGGCACGAGCAGGCTGCCCCAACGCCGCAACTCCGCGTACCGCCACCAGTACGAGGCCGCGGAGGAATCGGTCAAGCGGGAGCGTCCCTCGCCGCGCCCGGTGGCACGCACCGTCCTGAAGGCGCTCACGGCGCCCCGGCCGCTCCCGCGCTATCTGGTGGGCGCCGAAGCCCGGTCCTCCGCCGTCCTGGACGCCGCTCTGCCCACGGCCGCGACCGACTGGGCCAAGCAGGTCGCCACGGGGCTGCGGCGCCCCCCGCGCGCCGCGCACGCGCTGACACGACTGCGGTCCCGGGGCGGGCGCTGACAAGGCGGCGTGACAAGCTTGGTGTCATGAGCGTCATGACCTATGAGGAGCGGCTGACCGCGCCGCGTTCGTGGTGGGGCCTCGCCGTCGGCGCGGGCGTCTCACTGGCGCTGATCCTGCTGCCCCTCGGGCCCCTGGCACTGCTCGGCGGGCTGGTGGGCGGCACGGCCGCCGGAGCGGCCCTGGTCAGCGCCTACGGTTCCCCGCGGCTGCGGGTGGTCGCCGGTTCGCTGGTGGCCGGGGACGCCAAGATCCCGGTGACCGCACTCGGCGAGGCCACGGTGCTGGACCGGGAGGAGGCCGCGGCCTGGCGGTCGTACAAGGCCGATCCGCGCGCCTTCATGCTGCTGCGCGCCTATGTGCCGACGGCGCTCAAGGTCGAGGTCACCGATCCGGACGACCCGACACCCTATCTGTACCTGTCGACCCGCTCGCCCGAGCGCCTGGCGGCGGCCCTGCGGGACGTACGCGTCTGAGTTTCCCGGCTGAGCGGCGCGGCCGGTCACCGCCCCGAGCACCGCTGCGCCCCGGCACGGGGCGGCCGTGGCCCGGCGGGTCAGTCGCCCGGCGGGTCAGTCGCCCGGCCCGAGTGCGGGAGGGGGCTCCTCGGGGGCGGACAGCAGGCCCCAGGGCACCTGGCGGGCACGCAGGTCCTTGCGGATCTGCTCGGCGAGCTTCTTGGTGTCGCGCCGGTTCATCACGGCCCCGACGGCCGCGCCGATCATGAACGGGGTCAGCGTCGGCAGATTGCGCATGGTGCGCTTCATCATCTGCTGGCGCAGCTCGCGCTTCATCCTGCCGCCGAGGGCGATGTTCAGCGTGGAGGGCTTGGAGAAGTCGATCCCGCGCCGCTCCGTCCACTCGGCGAGGTACATCACCGACCGCTGCCGGAGCGTGCCCGGTGCGCGCAGGCCGTACACCTCGTGCAGTTCGGCGATGAGCTTGTACTCGACCAGGGCGACCCCGAGGGTCTCCGAGGCAAGCTCCGCCGGCATGGCCGGCGGAGTGGGCAGCATGGCGGCGGCGCCGATGCCGGCGCCGACCGTCGCGGTGCCCAATGTGGCAGCGCTCACCAGCTTGTCGGCCAGTTCCTCGGGCCCGAGCCCGGGGAACTGGCGGCGAAGCGTCTCCAGGTCCCTGACGGGCACCCTCGGGGCCGTCTCGAGCAGCCCGTCGACGAAGGTGTTCAGCGCCGCCTTGGCGCGTGCGCGCGCCCGCGCGGCACGCCCGCGATGACGGGAGTGGGCGAGCTCGCCCGCCGGCCCCCGCGTTGCGCCCGCGAGCGAGGCCTCATGGCCCCGCTCGTCGTCGCTCGCCACGGTCCGGCTGCCCGTCAGGCCGCGCAGTCGCGGCAGATCGGGTTGCCGTTCTTCTCCGTGGCCAGCTGGCTGCGGTGGTGCACGAGGAAGCAGCTCATGCAGGTGAACTCGTCCGCCTGCCGGGGCAGCACCCGGACCGACAGCTCCTCGTTGGAGAGGTCGGCCCCGGGCAGCTCCAGGGACTCGGCCTGGTCGAACTCGTCAACGTCGACTGTGGAGGTCGACTTGTCGTTCCGCCTGGCCTTCAGTTCCTCGATGCTGTCCTCGTTGACGTCATCGTCGGTCTTGCGTGGGGTGTCGTAATCAGTAGCCATGTATCGCTCTCCCCCTCTGGGTGTCTGCGGTGTCTCCAGCGCACGTAACGCATGGGAGGCCGGTCTTGTGCCCGGCCCGAAGCGGAGATTTTGCCTTACATCAAGTGCCGTTACTCAATCGACACCCAACCGCACCCCCGAAGAGGTGATCGCATCCGCTGTCGGTGATGACCGGAAACGGACCTCTTGTCGCACCTTGCTCGCGCCTCCACGTGTACTTCCCGTGATCATGACCTGCGGAAACATGGATTTTTCCGCTCTTTTTCACGGGGTGCGATCACGTAGCGTACCCGCTGCCGGAATCGCTTGTGTGATCGCTCACAGCATGCCCAGGCCGCGCCCGGACAGTGAAATTCAGCGCAAAGCGAACAAGCCGCCGGGAGTGTCGTGGGGCAGGTCACACAGGGATGACGACCCGCATGACCAGGCCGCCCCCTTCTCGGGGAACCGCGGAGATGCTGCCCCCGTGGGCCCGGGCGACGGATTTGGCGATGGAAAGGCCCAGGCCCACGCCCTTGTCGCTGCCCGTGCGCTCGGTGCCCAGCCGACGGAAGGGCTCGAACAGGTTGTCGATCTCGTACGCGGGGACGACGGGCCCGGTGTTGGCGACCGTCAGGAAGGCGGCTCCCGGCTCGACACCCGTGGTGACCTCGACCCAGCCCGACTCCGCGACGTTGTACCGGACCGCGTTCTGCACCAGGTTCAGCGCGATGCGCTCCAGCAGCACCCCGTTGCCCTGCACCACTGCCTCGCCCAGCGCGGCACGCAGTTCCACACCCTTGGCGTCGGCCTCGCCGCGGGTCTGCTCCAGCGCCTGGGTGGCCGCCTCCGCGAGATCCACCGGCTTGCGGTCGACGATCTCGTTGTCGCTGCGGGCGAGCAGCAGCAGGCCCTCCACCAGCTGTTCACTGCGTGTGTTGGTGACGAGCAGGTTCTTGCCCAGCTGACGCATGTCCGGAGAGGCGCCTGGGTCGGCGAGCTGGACCTCCAGCAGCGTGCGGGTGATCGCCAGCGGCGTTCTCAGCTCGTGGGAGGCGTTGGCGACGAAGCGGCGCTGGGCGTCGAAGGACCGCTCCAGGCGCTCCAGCATGTCGTCGAAGGTGTCCGCCAGCTCCTTGAGCTCGTCGTCCGGGCCGGTCAGGTGGATCCGCTGGGTCAGGTCGGAGCTGACCACACCTCGAGCCGTGCGGGTGATCCGGCCGAGCGGCGCCAGCACCCGGCCGGCCAGCAGGTAGCCGAACGCGAAGGCGAGCACGGCCAGACCGACGAGCGCGAACAGCGAGCGCTTGAGCAGGACGTTCAGCGCGGTCTCGCGCTGAACCGCCAGGCAGTGGACGTAGGCCTTGTTGAAGGCGTCCGGATTGGTCGGGCCGGTGGGCAGCTCGGGGCACAGCCCGGTGAGCGACAGCCGGCCCGCCTCGACGTGGAACTGCGCCTCGGTGCCCTGGCGGATCGCCTGCGCCGCGAGCATGTAGATGATCCACAGCAGTATCACTCCGGCGATCAGGAACATGCCGCCGTAGAGCAGGGTGAGCCTTATCCGGATCGTGGGGCGCAGCAGCGGCATCGGCCGGGCGGCCGGCTTCGGGTCCCAGGTGGGCTTGGGCGGGATGGCCTGTGGGGCGGACGGGGTCGTCGGCGAGGACGAGGGCGCGGGCACGGCGGATCAGATCCGGTATCCGGAGCCGGGGACGGTCAGGATCACCGCAGGCTCCCCGAGCTTGCGGCGCAGGGTCATGACGGTGACCCGTACGACGTTGGTGAAGGGGTCGGTGTTCTCGTCCCAGGCCTTCTCCAGCAGCTGCTCCGCGGAGACCACGGCGCCCTCGCTGCGCAGCAGCACCTCCAGCACCGCGAACTCCTTGGGGGCCAGGTGGATCTGCCGGCCGTCCCGGGTCACCTCACGGCGGCTGGGGTCGAGCGTGATCCCGGAGCGCTCCAGCACCGGCGGCAGCGGCGCGGTCGTACGCCGTCCCAGGGCCCGCACCCGGGCCGTGAGCTCGGTGAAGGCGAAGGGCTTGGGGAGGTAGTCGTCGGCGCCCAGCTCCAGACCCTCGACCCTGTCGCTGACGTCGCCGGCGGCGGTCAGCATGAGCACCCGGGTGTGCAGCCCGAGTTCCACCAGCTTGCGGCACACGTCGTCCCCGTGGACGACCGGCAGGTCGCGGTCGAGGACGACGACGTCGTAGTCGTTGACCCCGATCCGCTCCAGGGCCCCTCCCCCGTCGTAGACGACGTCGACGGCCATGGCCTCACGGCGCAGTCCGGTGGCTACCGCATCGGCGAGCAGTTGCTCGTCCTCGACGACCAGTACGCGCAAGGCGCTGTTCCTTCCCTAGGCACTCTCAAAGAGCCGTGCACGGCCCGCCTGTGCAGGCCGAACGCCCCTCCATCCTGCACCGCGGGACCGTAAAACAGGGGTAAGAGGCCACGCGGACGGGTGGGGCGGGCAAGGAGCGGGTCGAGGGCCGAGTCCGGCGAGGCGGAGAAGGGGGACGCAGAGCGGAACTGCGGCGACCGACGGCAACGCCGCCGGGCGAGTGCCGTCGACCCGCGGTGCCCGTCCGCGCGGCCTGCGAAGCAGTCGGCGACGATTGTTCGCGTCCCGGAGGTTTCCCTTCCGGTGGGCTTGGGGAGGACGACTGCAACCCCTGATCGTGCCCGCCGGGCGTTTGCGACTCCCGTGGCGGTGCCGCTGTGCGGTCAGAGGGGTCCCCACACGAGGCCTTGCGAACGACCCGCGCGTCGCACGGCCCCCGCATATCCCTGTGTCAACCGACGACGACGAGGGGGCGCCACCCGATGGACGCGTTCACCACTGGCATTCTGCAGCGCATACACAGCACCGAATCCGACCTCCTGCGCGCCCGTGAGGACGGGGACGACTTCCTGGCCGAGGTCGAGGAGGCCGAACTGGCCGACCTGCACCGCCTCGCCGCCGAGCACGGCGTCCAGGTACTGCCCGAAGTCGTCTGAGACCACGCGGACGGCAAGCCGAGACGCCGCGCCCCGGACACCCTGACAGGTGCCGGGGCGTTCGCGTGCCCGCCCCGGCTGTGCACCGGGCGACCCGGGCAGGGCCGCGGACGCGGCGTGGTGGCTGCGGCGTCCTCAGTCGTGCCAGGCGCCGAGTTCGTCGACCAGCCGCTGCAGGGGCTCGAACACTCCCGGCGGGGCCGCGACGGTGAGCTCCGTGGACTCCGGCGCCCCCGGCCGCCCCCCGGTCAGGGCGCCGGCCTCGCGGGCGAACAGGGCGCCCGCCGCGTAGTCCCACGGGTTGAGGCCGCGCTCGTAGTAGGCGTCGAGGCGGCCGCAGCCCACGTCGCACAGGTCGATGGCGGCGGATCCGCCCCGGCGTATGTCCCGCACCAGCGGCACCAGCTCGCGCAGTACCCTCGCCTGGGCCGCCCGGCGTTCCTTCAGATAGCCGAAGCCGGTGCCGACCAGCGCCTGGTCCAGCGGCGGCGCCGGGCGGACGGCCGCCCGCCGGTCGCCCACCCAGGCGCCCCGGCCCAGCACCGCACGGTAGCTCTCACCGCGCATCGGTGCCTCGACGACCCCGACGAGCGTCTCGCCGTCCAGCTCCGCCGCGATGCTCACGGCCCACGACGGCAGGCCGTAGAGGTAGTTCACGGTCCCGTCCAGCGGGTCGACCACCCACCGGACCCCGCTGCTGCCCTGGACGCTGGCGCCCTCCTCGCCCAGGAGCCCGTCGTCGGGCCGGCGCTCGGTGATGAAGGAGGCGATCAGCTTCTCCGCGGCGATGTCCATCTCGGTGACGACATCGATCGGACTGCTCTTGGTGGCGGCCACCCCGAGGTCGGCGGGGCGGCCGTCGCGCAGCAGCTCCCCCGCCCTTCGGGCGGCCTCGAGGGCCACGGCTAGGAGTTCGTCCTTGAGGTGGTCGGTCACGGCACTCCTCGTGCGTTCGATCGGGTCGGTCACTCGGCGCCCGCGGCCGCGGGCCGGGGGGCGCGTGCCGGGCAGCAGCCCACCGGGCACACGTCATGGCTCGGCCCGAGGGCGCCCAGCGCGCACCGCTGCGGGGCAAGGCCACGCTCGGTGGCGGCGCGCTCCAGCACCAGCTCGCGCACCGCCGCGGCGAAGCGCGGGTCCGCGCCCACGGTGGCGGCGCGGGCGACCGGCAGACCCAGCTCGGCGGCCTTGGCCCTCGCCTCGGTGTCGAGGTCGTACTTGACCTCCATGTGGTCCGAGACGAAGCCGATCGGCACCATGACCGCGGCGGGAGCGCCGCCGGCGTGCAGCTCCTCCAGGTGGTCGCAGATGTCGGGCTCCAGCCAGGGGATGTGAGGGGCGCCGCTGCGCGACTGGTAGACGAGCTTCCAGGGGCGGTCGGCGCCGGTGGCCTCGCGCACCGCGTCGGCGATCACCCGGGCCGTGTCCAGGTGCTGGGCGACGTAGGCGCCGCCCGCGCCGTCCTCGGTGTGGTCCTCGGGCCGCCCGGAGGTGTCGGCGGCCGCGGTCGGGATCGAGTGCGTGGTGAAGGCCAGGTGCGCCCCGTCGCGGACGTCCTCGGGCAGCTCGGCGAGCGCGGCCAGCACGGCGTCGACCATCGGCCGGACGAAGCCGGGGTGGTTGAAGTAGTGGCGCAGCTTGTCCACGCGGGGCACGGCGCGGCCCTCGGCCTCGAGGACGGCCAGGGAGCCGGCGAGGTTCTCGCGGTACTGCCGGCAGCCGGAGTACGAGGCGTACGCGCTGGTCGCCAGGACCAGCACGCGGCGGTGGCCGTCGTCGGCCATCTCGCG
This sequence comes from Actinacidiphila sp. bgisy167, assembly GCF_057707665.1. Taxonomy (NCBI): domain Bacteria; kingdom Bacillati; phylum Actinomycetota; class Actinomycetes; order Kitasatosporales; family Streptomycetaceae; genus Actinacidiphila; species Actinacidiphila sp. bgisy167. The sequence goes on from NZ_JBYIQP010000078.1 coordinate 12,018, forward strand.
CAGCGTGTCGGTCAGATAGGGGGCCCAGTTGCGGTTGCCCCAGTAGACGGGGAGGTCGAGGCCGTGCTCGGCGAAGTCCTCGCGCAGCGCCGCGAGCAGCTCGCGGTTCTGCGCGTTGATGGGGCTGACCCCGCCGAAGAGGAAGTAGTGCTGCCCCACCTCCTTCAGGCGCTCGCGGGGGATGCCACGGCCGCGCGTGACGTTCTCCAGGAAGGGGACGACGTCATCGGGCCCCTCGGGCCCTCCGAAGGACAGCAGGAGCAGTGCGTCGTACGGAACGGCGGTGCCGGCATCGGTCTGATCGGACATGTTCCGATCCTGCCACCCGGCGCAGGCGGCCGAGGAACCGGGAAAACCGCTTGCGCTCGCTTTGTAAGCTGTCTGAGGGAGTCACATTCCTTACTTCAGCCCCTTGAGACGTCGGCGACGAAGCCGTGGAGCACCCGTGTCCGGTCCGTATCGCGCGATCTTCTCCACTTCGGGGACGAGGGGCTTCTCAGCGGCGGGTTTCGTCGGCCGGATGCCGCTGTCCATGCTGGGCATCGGCATCACGACGATGATGTCCGAGGTCACCGGCCGCTACGGGATCGCGGGCGGCCTCGCGGCCACCCTGGCACTCGCCGCGGCGGTGCTGGGCCCGCAGGTCTCCCGCCTGGTCGACCGCCACGGCCAGCGCAGGGTGTTGCGGCCGGCCGCCGCGATCACGGTCCTGGCGGTGGCCGGCCTGCTCGTGTGCGTACGGACCGGCACCGCGGACTGGACGCTCTTCGTGTGCGTGGCGCTGGCCGGGACGACCCCGAGCATGGGCGCCATGGTGCGGGCGCGGTGGGCGATGATCCACCGGGATTCTCCCGCTCTGCTGCACACCGCCTACTCCTTCGAGTCCGTCGTCGACGAGGTGTGCTTCATCGTGGGCCCCATCCTGTCGATCGGGCTGTGCACTGTCTGGTTCCCCGAGGCGGGGCCGCTGCTGGCCGTCCTCTTCCTGGCGACCGGGGTCTGGCTGCTCACCGGGCAGCGGGCCACCGAACCGCCGCCGCACCCGCGCGGGCAGCACACAAGCGGCTCCGCGCTGCGCTCCCGCGGGCTGCGGGTGCTCGTGCTGACCTTCGTCGCGACGGGGGCCGTCTTCGGCGCCGTGGACGTGAACACCGTGGCCTTCGCCGAGGAGCAGGGCCACAAGGCCGCGGCAAGCCTGGTGCTGGCGGTGTACGCGGCGGGGTCCTGCCTCGCGGGGGTGCTTTTCGGCCTGATGAAGCCGGCCGGAACGGCCTCCCGCCGCTTTCTGCTGGGCGTGGCGGCCATGGGCGTGAGTATGATCCCGCCACTACTGGTCGGGAACCTGCCGTTCCTGGCCGTGGCGCTGTTCGTCGCGGGCCTGTCCATCGCACCGACGATGGTCACCACCATGGCCCTCGTCGGGCAGCTGGTACCGCGCGCGAAGCTGACCGAGGGCATGACGTGGACGAGCACGGGGCTCGCGGTCGGTGTGGCGCTGGGCGCGTCCCTCGCCGGGTGGGTGATCGACGAGGCGGGGGCCCGGACCGCGTTCGTGGTACCCGCCTCCGCCGCGGCGCTCGCCGTGGCGGCGGCCTTCCTGGGGTACCGCCGGCTGGAGCCGGCGCCGGAGCTGGAGGGGACGCGTGCGCATCGCTTCGACGAACAGGACCGCCGGGAAGGCCGCATGGCGTAACTGGGCGGGAAACGTACGGGCCCTGCCCGCACGGACGCAGTCCCCGGCCTCCGTGGACGAGCTGGCGGCCGTGGTCCGCAAGGCGGCCGAGGACGGGCTCCCGGCCAAGGCCGTGGGCACCGGGCACTCCTTCACCCAGGCGGCGGCGACCTCGGGCGTCCTGATCCGGCCCGAGCGGATGACGGCAGTGCGCGGCATCGACCGCGAGGCCGGCACGGTCACGGCGGAAGCGGGCGTCCAGCTCAAGCACCTCAACGCGATGCTCGCCGCCGAAGGACTGTCGCTGACGAACATGGGCGACATCATGGAGCAGACCGTGGCCGGCGCGACCAGCACCGGAACCCACGGCACAGGCCGCGACTCGGGCTCCATAGCCGCCCAGATCAAGGCGCTGGAGCTGGTGCTCGCCGACGGTTCGGTGCTCACCTGCTCGGCGGAGGAGAACCCCGAGGTCTTCGCCGCCGCCCGGATCGGGCTGGGCGCGCTCGGCGTGGTCGGCTCGATCACCCTGGCGGTGGAGCCGCTGTTCCTGCTCACCGCGCGCGAGGAGCCCATGCGCTTCGACCGGGTGGTCGCCGAGTTCGACCAACTGGTGCAGGAGAACGAGCACTTCGAGTTCTACTGGTTCCCGCACACCGACGGCTGCAACACGAAGCGGAACAACCGCAGCCAGGGGCCCGCGGCCCCGGTCCCGGGGCTGCGCGGCTGGATCGACGACGAGTTCCTCTCCAACGGGGTCTTCCACACTGCCTGCGCGGTCGGCCGGGCGGCGCCCTCCCTCATCCCCGGCATCGCCCAGATCTCCAGCCGGGCGCTGTCGGCCCGCACCTACACCGACATCCCGTACAAGGTGTTCACTCACCCGCGCCGCGTGCGCTTCGTCGAGATGGAGTACGCGGTGCCGCGCGAGGCCGCGGTGGAGGTGCTGCGCGAACTGAAGTCCATGGTGGAGTCGTCGGAGTTCAGGATCAGCTTCCCCGTGGAGGTGCGGGTCGCCCCGGCCGACGACATCACGCTGTCCACGGCCTCAGGCAGGGACACCGCCTACGTCGCCGTGCACATGTACCGCGGCAGCCGGTACCAGGAGTACTTCACCGCGGTCGAACAGATCATGACCGGCCATCAGGGACGCCCCCACTGGGGCAAGATCCACTCGCGGGACGCGGACTACTTCGCCGAGGTCTATCCGCGCTTCGCGGAGTTCACCGCCCTGCGCGACCGGCTCGACCCGGACCGGCTGTTCCGCAACGACTACCTGCGGCGCGTGCTCGGCGAATAAGTTCCCATGTGGGGATTTTGTGAAGATTCTGCCCCAACTCCCTTGGCGGGCACGAAGTTCGACGGCGCGGCGCCCCACCGACGTGGCCCGAATGGAGTACTGTGACAAATCCTTGCTCCGGGGGGAGGCGGCGCACTCGTCCCGGGGTGCCGTCGATCGAACCGGAGACATGTGACGCCGGGTGAGGCATGTGATCATCCAGCGTCGCGAAAAGGTAACCGTGCCATAACGGCGCGTCACGGCACATGCCCGACACGCCGGGAAACTCAGCAAGGTTGTGGCAGGCTGCACCCGGGCAGGTCACACTCGTCCATCGGGAGCAGCGACGCACGTGACGTCGGCAGGCACCACCCGGGAGGTAACCGTGCCCGAACTGCGTGTCGTGGCTGTCAGCAACGACGGCACACGACTGGTGCTCAAGGCTGCCGACAGCACGGAGTACACACTCCCGATCGACGAACGCCTGCGTGCCGCCATCCGCAACGACCGTGCGCGGCTGGGCCAGATCGAGATCGAGGTCGAGAGCCATCTGCGCCCGCGCGACATCCAGGCGCGGATACGAGCCGGCGCCACCGCGGAGGAGGTCGCCCAGCTCGCCGGGATCCCAGTGGAGCGCGTGCGGCGCTTCGAGGGCCCCGTGCTGGCGGAGCGCGCGTTCATGGCCGAGCGCGCCCGCAAGACCGCGGTGCGGCGCCAGGGCGAGAGCACCGGTCCACAGCTCGGCGAGGCGGTCGCCGAGCGGCTGCTGCTGCGCGGCGCCGAGAAGGACAGCATCCTGTGGGACTCCTGGCGCCGTGACGACGGCACCTGGGAGGTGCTCCTGGTCTACCGGGTGGCCGGCGAACCGCACTCCGCGAGCTGGACGTACGACCCGCCCCGCCGGCTCGTCCAGGCCGTGGACGACGAGGCGCGCGCGCTCATCGGCGAGACCACCCAGGAGCAGGCGCAGGAGCCGAGCTACCCCTTCGTGCCGCGGATCGCACGGCTCCCGCGCGACCGTGTGCTCGACCGGCCGGAGCGCCCGGACCGGGCCGAACGCACGGCCGAGGAGCGGGCGGAGGAGGAGCGCGACTCCCTGACCAGTCTTCTGGAGGCGGTCCCGAGCTTCCGTGGGGACATGGTGGTGCCGGCCCAGGCGGGGCCGCCCTCCCCCGACACGCCGGCTGCGGAGGACGACACGTCCGTGGAGGAGGAGGCGCCGCCTGCTCCCGCCGCGAGCGCCGGAGCGGGATCCGCGTACGCCGACGTCCTGATGCCGCGTTCCGTCGGCGCCCACCGCGACCGGCTGGTCGGGTCCACCGACCGACAGGCCGAGGCGGACGGGGTCCGGCCGGGGCGACGGGCGACGGTGCCGAGCTGGGACGAGATCGTCTTCGGAAGCCGGCGCAAGAAGCAGGAATGACCGGGACCGGCCTTGAGGCACCGCGCTGTCAGGCGGTGACTCGGTCCGGTCCTCGGCTCGCTCCTGGGTGCACTCCTTCGAGCGGTCTTTCGCGCGGTGCCCGGCGTGCTCCTTCGCGTGGCGGCGCGGCTGCGCCGGCGCCGACGCCGCGTCAGCCCGGCTGCGGCCCCGTCGCGACGTCGCGGCCCGCCCTCGACCACTCGCTCCAGGAGCCGACGTAAAGCGCCGCGGGGATTCCGGCGATCGCCAGGGCCAGCACTTCGTGGGCTCCGGAAACGCCGGAGCCGCAGTACACGCCGACCTCGGCCCCGGGCGTGGCGCCCACCGCGCCAAAGCGCTTCGCCAGTTCGTCAGGCGCGAGGAAGACACCGGTGCCCGGGTCGACGTTCTCCGTGGTCGGGGCGTTGACCGCGCCGGGGATGTGACCGGCGACGGAGTCGATGGGCTCGGTCTCGCCCCGGTAGCGCTCCGGCGCCCGGGCGTCCAGGAGGACCCCGCGCCGCGCCAGTGCCGCAGCGTCGTCGGCGGTGAGCACGGCAAGCGCGCCCGGCGCGGGGGTGAACTCGCCGTTCTCGTCGGGGGGAACGTCCGTCTCCAGGGGCAGTCCGGCCGCCGTCCAAGCCGCCAGCCCGCCGTCCAGGACGCGTACCCGCTCGTGCCCGGCCCATCGCAGCAGCCACCACGCGCGGGCGGCGCCCCAGCCGAGATGGCCGTCGTAGACCACGACGTCGCGGTCCGGGCCGACACCCGCGCGGCGCATGGCGGCCGTGAACACCGCGAGATCCGGGAGGGGATGACGCCCCGCCGTCCCGGGCGCCCCGGCGAGCTCGGTCTCCAGGTCGACGTAGTGCGCGCCGGGCAGGTGCCCGGCCTCGTAGGCGGGACGGCCGGGCGGGCCCCCGAGTTGGTAGCGGACATCCAGAAGCGTGGCGCCTCCTGAGGAGCCCTTCGGGAGCGCGGCCAGTTCCGTTACGGTGATGACAGGATGCATGAGCCCATTGTGGTCCCCCGGCGCGGGAAACCTGCGGCGCGGTTCCGGTCCGCGGCACACCCGGTGGTGCGAGCATCGCTGCGGCACGTCCCCGGCAAGCCCGAGCGTTGCTTCCCAGGAGAGAATCGATGACCGAGGTAGGGAACCGCCACCCGCACGGCACACCGTGCTGGGTCAGCCTGCTGACTCGCAGCGTCGAGGCCACACAGGAGTTCTACAGTCACCTGTTCGGCTGGGAGTTCCGTCCCGGTCCGCACGCACTGGGCCCGTACGTACGCGCCACGTTGGGCGGTCAGAGCGTGGCGGGCATCGGCGAACTGCCCCGGGACCGGCACCTGCCGGCCGCCTGGACGACCTACTTCGCCTCGGACGACGCCGACAAGACCGCCGAGCTGATCCGGATCTGCGGCGGCACGGTGGGCGTCGGCCCGTTGGACGCGGACGACGCGGGACGACTGGCCGTCGCCTCGGACCCGGCGGGCGCGGTGTTCGGGGTGTGGCAGGCTCGGCGCCACCGGGGCACCGAGATCTTCGGCGAGCCGGGCGCGCCGGTGTGGAACGAGTTGGCCATCCGGGAGACCGCGCAGGTCGGCGCGTTCTATTCGACGGTCTTCGGACTGGAGGCCGACGCGCTGGTCTCCGCCGGCACCGACCACCTCACCCTCCACCTCGCCGGTCGTCCGGTCGGCGGCGTCCGCGGTGTCGGCCGGTCCCTGCCGCCGGACCGCGGGGCGCACTGGATGACGTACTTCCAGGTGGCCGACACCGACGAGGCCGTCCAGCAGGTAGGCGAACTGGGCGGCGGTGTCCTCGGCGGGCCGCACGACAGCGAGCACGGCCGGCAGGCGACCGTGGCGGACCCCGAGGGCGCCGTCTTCACGGTGACCGCCCCCCTGCCGCAGCCGGACGGCGGTGCCCGGTAGCGCTCGCGCCCCGAACGCAGGGGGCCTGCCCCTGCGGCGAGACGCCCGCGTCTATCCCCGGGGGGTGCCGTCCCAGCGCCAGGTGGTGAGACGGGGGTGTCCGGGCAGTTCGGAGCGTCCGGTGGCCCATAGGAGGGTGGGCCAGGGAGCCGCGGACGACGGTGCGTGCGGGAACAGCCGAGCGAGCACCCGGGAGCACAGACCGGCGGGCGGGCTCCATGCGAGGCCGAGCCCTTGTGCCAGGTCATACGCGTGCACCAGGGTCTCCACGACCCCCATCGCGGCGAAACCCTCGGGATCCGAGACGCCGAAGACGTGGTGAGCACGGGTCTGCGGAGGCGTCGTGCGCACCATCGCGACGAGCAGCGCGCCGCTCGCTTCCAGGACCTGCAGCAGACCGGCCGGCCCCGCCTCGCGGTTCGCGTGAACGGCGTTCGCCGGGCCGCCGGGACGTCGGCTCTCCCACACGAAGGGCACATCGCCGTCCAAGGGCGGCGTTCTGGGGCCCAGTTGCACGGCGTAGGCGAAGAGATCGTCGCTGAGGTGCTCGGCGGTTTCCCAGCAGTCCCATTCCAGGCCACCGGCCTTGCCTTCCCACGCGGCCGGGGGCGCCGCGCGCAGGACCGCCAGGGCGAGCTGCACGGCAAGGTCGAGGTCGTCCGCGGTGACGGGGGGCTGGGAGAGGGCGCCATCGGCTGATCGGGACATGACGGAACCGTACCGCGGCCGGAGGGAGCCACCCCTCTCCCTTTTCGTCACCCACCCTGCAACCGGCGAAGGTGTGCGGGCACCGCGCCGGTCAGTCGACCGGCAGGACGTCCGGGGAGATGGCCGCCGCACGCGCCGCGGCCGCTGTCATCCGCCGGATGTGGTGGCGGCGGCAGAGCACCTCGTAGCCGATCGCCGTGCCGGGGCGGTTGACGTCGCCGACGACGACCTGCTCGCCCTCGACGACCATCTTCCCGTCCACCGTACGGGCGTTGTGCGTGGCCCGGGCGCCGCACCAGCACAGGGCCTCGACCTGGAGCACCTCGATCCGGTCGGCCATCTCCACCAGCCGCTGGGAGCCCGGGAAGAGCTTGGTGCGGAAGTCGGTGGTGATCCCGAAGGCGAAGACGTCAAGCCGCAGGTCGTCGACGATGCGCGCGAGTTGGTCGATCTGGTCGGGGGTGAAGAACTGGGCCTCGTCGACGATGACGTAGTCGGCGCGGGCCCCGGCGGACAGGTGCGTGACGAGGTAGCCGTAGAAGTCGAAGTCGTCGGCCGCCTCGACGGCCTTGGTCTCCAGGCCGAGCCGGGAGGACAGGACGCCTTCGCCCGCACGGTCGTTGCGGGTGAAGATCAGGCCCTCCAGTCCGCGCGCCGAGCGGTTGTGCTCGATCTGCAGGGCGAGGGTGCTCTTCCCGCAGTCCATCGTTCCGGAGAAGAACACGAGCTCAGGCATGAGGAGGCGGCGGCCTTTCGGGCGGGCGGTGGGCGGGTCGGAAGGGGCGGTACGGGCGCGATGCGTCAGGTGCGGACTTCGAGCAGCGGCACCAACTGCTCCACGGGGGTCATGGAGCCGTGCAGACCCACCATGGTGGACTCCCCCGGCTCGGTGCGTGTGGCGACGATCGCGATGTCGTCCCGGGCGACGGCGACGACGTCGCCGATACGGCCGCGCACCCGGTCCTCCACGACGGGGCCGAACCAGCCCGCCGCGATCGCCTCCTCGCGGGAGGCCACCCACATCTGCTCTCCGAGCACCTCGCTCCAGACGGCGTGGACGTCGGCCGCGGCGCCCGGCACCGCGTAGACGTGGCGGGCGCGGGCCTCGCCGCCGAGGACGGCGACACCGGCGCGCAGCTCCCAGTCCTCGTCGAAGTCGATCCGCGACTCCGGGTCGAAGGGGATGTCGATCATGCCGTGGTCGGCGGTGACATAGAGGGCGCTGCGCGGCGGGAGTTGCTCGGCGAGCCGCTGGACCAGCCGGTCGGCCGTCATCAGCTGGCCGCGCCAGGCGTCGGAGTCGACACCGTGGCGGTGGCCCATGGAGTCCAGCTCGCTGTAGTACGTGTAGACCAGCGCCCGGTCGGCCGCGGCGAGCCGCTCGGCGGTGAGGTCCATGCGTTCCTCGCCGGTGAGCCGCCCGTGGAAGGTGCCGCCGCTGAGGGCGATCTTGGTCAGCGGGGTGTGCTCGAACGTGGGCGAGGTGACCTGGCAGGTCTCGATCCCGGCCTCCTGGGCGAGCCGGAAGACGGTGGGGTGCGGCTGCCAGTCGGCAGGTGAGGTCCACGGCTGCCAACGCAGCTGGTTCATCAGCTCGCCGGTGTCCGGGTTCAGCACGGTGTAGCCGGCCAGGCCGTGCACGCCGGGCGGCAGGCCGGTGCCGACGGAGGCGAGCGAGGTCGCGGTGGTGGAGGGGAAGCCCGCGGTGATCGGCCGGCCGCTGCCGGCGGCCGAGCCGGCCATCAGGGAGGTGAGGAACGGCGCCTCATCGGAATGGCGGCGGATCAGTTCCCACCCCATGCCGTCGACGAGGAACACGCACACCCGGTCGGCGGGCGCGAGGTCGAGGGCCGTCCGTGGGACACCGGGGACGCCGAGCCCGGCGGCTACCGCGGGCAGCAGGTCGCTCAGCGCGCCGTCGCCGTAGCGGGGGGCGGGCGCGGCGTACGGATCCAGCGGTTCGTAGGACGGGGCGGGATGGACCATCAGGAGGCCGCGCCCGCGGTCGCCTCGGAGAGCGCCTGCGCGAAGGCCAGGGCCTGGCGGACGGTCTCGGGGCCGTCGCCCGCCTCGCTCACCCGCAGGCTGAGGTCGTCGGCGGTGGAGGAGCCGGTGTAGCCGTGGTCGGCCTCGCAGTTGGGGTCTCCGCAGGCGGCGGGCTCGAGGTCGATGCGGCTCACCGCGCCCCAGCCGATGGTCAGCACGACCTCGCGGGGCAGGGTGCCCGGGGTGTACGACTCGGGGTTGGCGACCACCCGGCTCAGCACGACCGACGAGATCCGCTCGAGCTTGACCGACTCCGAGGAGGTGGTGGCGTAGGGGCTCGGCGAGGTGTCGTCGGCGCTCTGCTCGTCGGTGTGGCTGACGATGAAGCGGGTACTGGTCAGGACCAGGACGGTGACATGTCGGCGGACCTCGTTCGCGTCGAAGGTGGTCTCCTGGTGGACCAGGTACGACGCGACCGGCTCCCCGCCGACGGCGGCCTCCACGGCCTCGGCCACAAGGGCGGGGTAGTAGCCACTGCGTTCGATGGCCGCGCGCAGCCCCTGGGTCGTCGTACCGGTCTTCGCCATGGCGACCATCCTAATGCGGAGCATGTGTTCAGAAGGACGACAGTGCCCGAGGCCCGAGGTCCGTGCGGGCCGGGGGCCGGGCGAGACGTACGGAGCCGCCGAGCACGGTGAGGCCGGCGGGGGCGACCACGACCGGTTCGAGCTCGACGCCGACCACCTCGGGCAGGTCGTCTACCAGCAGTGACACCCGGAGCAGCAGTTCTTCGAGGGCACCGGTGTCCACCGGCTCCGCACCGCGCCAGCCGAACAGCAGCGGGGCGGCCCTGATGGAGCGGACGAGCTCGGCGACGTCCCGGTCGGTGGCCGGGACCAGCCGGTGCGCCATGTCGTCGAGGAGTTCGGAGGGGGCGCCGGCGATGCCGAAGGAGAGCACGGCGCCCGCGGCGGGGTCGACGGTGGCGCGTACGACGGTGTCGACGCCGCGCGGTGCCATGGCCTGCACGACCGGGCACAGCTCCTGCGGGGTGCCCAGCCGGGCGGTCAGCTCCCCGAAGGCGCGGACGAGGTCCTCGGGGTCGGCGATGTCCAGGCGTACGCCGCCGAGGTCGGCGCGGTGCCGCAGGTGGGGCGCGGTGGTCTTGAGGGCCACCGGGTAGCCGAGCCGGCCGGCGGCCTCCAGGGCCGCGTCGATCCCGGGAGCCGGCAGCGCGGGCCGCACCGGGATGCCGTAGCGGGCGAGCAGCTCGGCGGCCGCGCGGTCGTCGAGCGTGACGCCGTGGGTGGCGGTGGGCTCCGCGGCCTCGTCCTGCTCCCGCTCCCCGGTGGCGGTGGCAAGCGCGCCGGCCTCGTCGGGCGCGCGGGCGGCGCGCGACGTCCTCTCGGCCTCGCCGAGCAGCCGCGTGACGTCCCGTCGTGCGCCCGCCTCGTCGACGTCCTCGAACTCCGGCACCCTGCCGGGGACGCGGGTGTCCCTGCGCCACCGTGCGTAGCCGACGGCCGCGGCCAGTGCCTTCACCGCGCGCTCGGCGGCGCCGTAGGCGGGGACGCGGACGGCCGCGAGCCGGGTGGCCATGGCCTCCAGCGCGGTGTGGACGACCACGACGGGCTTGCCGGTACCGGCCCCGTCCGCGGCGGCGCGGAGGGCTTCGGCCAGCTCCGGGTCGTCGCTGCTCGCGGGCACCTCGACGAGTTCCGAGCCGACGCGCGGGATGGCGGTGACCACGACGGCGTCGTGCGCGGGGTCGGCGAGGGCCGCCGCGAGAGCGGTCCGGAAGTCCTCGGGGGCGGCGGCGGTGGTCAGGTCGAGGGGGCGGCCGGGTTCCAGGCCCGCGGTGAGGCATGCGTCGTAGGTGAGCAGGCCGAGCGACTCGGAGTTGCCGAGGATCGCGACGCGGGGTCCCGCGGGCAGCGGCCGGCACGACAGGAGCAGCCCGGTGTCGAGCAGCTCGGTGACGGTGTCGGTGCGGATGACGCCGGCCTGCCGCAGCAGGGCGGAGACGGTGCTGTCGGGGATGCGGGCGGGGGGCACCGCGTGTCCGGGCGGGGCGGCCTCCGAGTGCCGTGCGCCCTTGACCACGACGACCGGCTTGACGGCGGCGGTACGCCGGGCGAGCCGGTAGAACTTGCGCGGGTTGCCGAGGGTCTCGAGGTGGAGCAGGGCGACGTCGGTGGCCGGGTCGTCGTACCAGAACTGCAGGATGTCGTTGCCCGAGACGTCCGCCCGGTTGCCCGCCGAGACGAACGACGACAGCCCGGCTCCGCGCCGGCGCAGCCCGGCCAGCAGCGCGATGCCGATGGCTCCGGACTGGGTGAACAGCCCGAGCCGGCCGGCGCCCGGGGTCTGCGGCGACAGGGAGGCGTTGAGCTGGACGTCCTCGGCGGAGTTGAGGACGCCGAACGCGTTGGGGCCGATGACGCGCATGCCGTACGCGAGGGCCTGCCGTACCAGGGCGCGCTGCCTGCGGCGGCCCTCGGCGCCGGACTCGGCGTAGCCGGAGGAGATCACCAGCAGGCCGAGGACGCCGTGCCGCCCGCAGGCGTCGACCACCTCGGCGACCTCGTCCGCCGGGACGGCGATCACTGCGAGGTCGACACGGTCGGCAATCTCGGCGACGGAGCGGTGGGCGGGGACGCCTTCGGGTTCGAGCGTGCGCAGGTCCTGGAGGAAGGAGCGGTTCACGGCATGGACGCGGCCGGTGTAGCCGCCCGCGACGATGTTGCGGAGCACTCCCCGGCCCACACCGCCGGGCCTGCGGCCGGCGCCGATGACGGCGACCGAGGCGGGGGCGAGCAGTCGCTGCACCGAGCGGGCCTCGGCCCGCTGCTCGCGGGCGCGCATGACGGCGAGGGACCGCTCGGTGGGCTCGAGGTCGAGTTCGAGCCGGACGACGCCGTCGGTGAAGCTGCGCTGCTGGGTGTAGCCCGCGTCGGTGAAGACCTTGATCATCTTCTGGTTGGCCGGGAGGACTTCGGCGACGAAGCGGCGGATGCCCCGCTCCCGGGCCACCGCGGCGATGTGCTCCAGCAGTGCGGAGGCCACGCCGCGGCCCTGGTGCGCGTCCTGGACCAGGAAGGCCACCTCGGCCTCGCCGTCGTCGGTGCGGTCGTAGCGCACGGTCGCGATGAACTCGCCGCCGACCAGGGCCGCCAGGCCGACGCGGTCGCGGTAGTCGTGGTGGGTGAAACGGTGCACGTCCCGGTCGGAGAGCCGGGGGTAGGGCGCGAAGAAGCGGTAGTACTTGGACTCGTCCGAGACCTTCTCGTAGAAGCTCACCAGCCGTTCCGCGTCGTCCGGCGCGATGGGCCGGACGTGGGCGGCCCCACCGTCGCGCAGGACCACGTCCGCCTCCCAGTGGACCGGGTAGTCGCGCTGCGCGTCGGACGGCGTCGTCATGGCCCCAGCGTACGGGCCCCCGTTCGCCGCGGGACGGGTGCGACGATGAGAGGACGGACCGGTGTCCGAGACATGGCAGACTGGTCTAGACCTCCTAGGAACGATCCGAAGGGCAACACCATGGCTGAGCGCCGCGTCACCGTCGGCTGGGCCGAGGGCCTGCACGCACGTCCTGCTTCGATCTTCGTCCGCGCGGCCACCGCCCTGGGCGTGCCCGTCACCATCGCGAAGGCGGACGGCGCCCCCGTCAACGCCGCCTCGATGCTCGCCGTACTGAGCCTGGGTGTGGCCGGCGGCGAGGAGGTCGTGCTCGCTTCCGACGCCGATGGCGCGGACACCGCCCTGGACAGCCTGGCCAAGCTCGTCTCCGAAGGGCTGGACGAGCTTCCCGAGACCGTCTGACACCTCGCGCGGGCGACGGCATACGGCACCCGAGGCGGCCCGGGGGAAATTCGACTGAATTTCCCCCGGGCCGCCTCTCCGTCTTGGTGTTCACATTCCGCGCAGCGCACGCCGCCATACGCAGGAAAGCATTCGGGCGCCATTCTCCGATTCTTATACGGCACTTCTGTTAAATCCGGCCGCTCGAAGTGTGTACGGCGTGTTTCCGATTCCTCACCGGGCCGCGGCGCCGCGGCCCGTGCTCTGCGGACGCCGCAGCCGGTGCTCCGCCGCGGCCCGCTCCACATGGGCCGCCGTCAGCCGCCGGGCCCGCTCGGCGTCGCCACGCGCCACGGCGTCCACGAGCGCGCCGTGCTCCTCCCACGACTCCACGGCGCGCCCTGGGTTGTCCACCGCGTACACCCAGGCGATCTTGTGCCGCAGCTGGGTCAGCAGCGCCACCAGGGTAGGGCTGCCGGAGGCCTGGGCCAGCGTCTCGTGGAACCAGCCGTCCAGCGCGGGCAGATCCGACAACTGCCGCCGCAGCGCACGCTCCTGCCCCAGCCGGACGAGTCCGCGCAGCACCTTCACATGCGATTCGGTACGCCGCTGCGCCGCTCGCGCGACGCCCAGCGGCTCCAGCAGGGCCCGGATGTCCAGCAGGTCGGCGGCCTCCTGCTCGGTCGGCTCGGCGACGGACGCCCCGGCGTGCCGGCGGGTCTGCACGAAGCCCTCGGACTCCAGGGTGCGCAGCGCCTCGCGCACCGGCACCCGGGACACCCCGTAGCGCTTGGCCAACTGCTCCTCGGTCAGCCGGCTCCCCGGTGCGAAGAACCCGCTGACGATGTCCTCACGGATCGCCGTACACACCGTCCGGGTCGAAATCCGGGGGCTTGCACCGCCGGTCCCGTTCACGTCCGACCCCATATCGCAGGTTCCTTTCGGTGCGCGCCGACGTCCCTTAATCCCCGTGCAACGGCGGAGTCGGCCTTTCTGCCGAGACTCTATTCCAGAACGGCGCCGGTACCGATGGCCGCCCTGAATTCATGGCGTATTTTTGGACACATCGGCGGCCGGCGGAACCGGTATGGCGAAGGCCCCGGCGGGGGAACCGGGGCCTTCGTGTGGGGGGAGGGGGATGGCTCAGATGCGGACGCCCTTGGAGCGCAGATACGCCAGCGGATCCACGTCGGAACCGTAGGACGGGGCCCTGCGGGCCTCGAAGTGCAGGTGCGGCCCGGTGACGTTGCCGGTGGCGCCCGACAGGCCGATCTGCTGGCCCGCGAAGACCCGCTGGCCCACGGACACGCGCAGCGACGAAAGGTGGCCGTACTGGGTGTACATGCCGTCCGCGTGGCGGATGACGACGTTGTTGCCGTACGAGCCGCCCCAGCCGGCCTCGACGACGGTGCCCGCACCGGCGGCGTGCACGGGAGTGCCGACGGGGACCACGAAGTCCACGCCGGTGTGGTGGCCGGAGGACCACAGGCCGCTGGCCGCGTGATAGGGGGTGCCGATAGCTCCGGCGACCGGCAGCATCCAGCCGCCAAGGGTGCCGCGGCCCGACGCGGCGCTGCGCGACGCGTGCCGCGCGGCGCGCTCCCGTGCCGCCTTGGCCGCGGCCTCCTTGGCAGCCCGCACGCGAGCGGCCCGCTCGGCCTGTACGACCTGGGCGTCGTGGCGCTTCTGCGCGACCACGGCGGCCCGGTGCTGGGCCGACGCCTGGTCGGCGAGCTGGGTGGCGAGGTCCCCGGCGACAGCGGCGCAGCGGGCGAAGGCCGAACCCTCGGTCCCGGCGTCGGCGGCCGCGGCGGGCCCGACGAACGCACCGGTGGTGGCGGTGGTCAGCGCGGCGGCGCCGGCCAGGGCGGAGCGTATGGAGATCGACGCCATGGGCAGGCGGAATCCTTTCCTTCCTTCTCGCCTACCGGGTTAGCTGACGGGTTCGGAGCAGGAAGGTCTCCTACGGACGGCGCGGGCCGCCCGATTCACCCCAGGGACGACACAGGTGGGTCCCCGGCTCCCCAGGCTCACGCCCGACGGGGACTCGGCGATCGTTGCTCCGGTGCCGCGGGAGGCGGCTGCTTCCGCCGGGCAACCCGAGGACGTTATCCGGGCGTTGCTCCCGACTCCAAAAAAATCCGGCGATGTGTGCGACATGCCACACCGGACGTCAACCGATCACAACCGGTCGCAACCGTCCGCAATGCCGCCTCATCCCGCTCCTCACGCTCCTCGGAGGCCGGCTCCCCGGGAGGCAGCAGCGCCCTCGGGGAGCGTTCTCGCGAAGCGCCGGCCCGGCGGCGACCGCGCGAGGCAGTCATGTGACCGCTGCCACAGGAGCGGCGTGGCCGTCCGGGCCCGGCGGCGGCGCCTTGTGCGTACGGTCACGGGATGACCACGACACCAGCGGCGGTCACCGACGCCGCCCGCGCCGCCGAGGACTTCCTGCGCGCCTTCCACGACCGGATGCCCGGCCTGCAGTCGAAGGGGACCGAGGCCGCCCCCACCCGCGACGGCCGGACCGGTTACGAGGTGCTGGCCGAGCGCGTCGCGGGCGCCCGGCGGGTCCTGGACCTCGGCTGCGCGGACGGCGCCCTGCTGGAACTGCTCGCCGGGCGCGGCGCCGAAACGGCGGCGTCGACCTGTCGGAGGGCGAGCTCACCCTCGCCCGCCGTCGGCCCGGGCTGGCCGGCGCCGTCCTGCGGCAGGGCCGTGCCCAGGAGCTGCCCTTCGCCGACGCCTCGTTCGACGCCGTGGTCAGCCACATGGCCCTGATGCTGATGGCGGACCCCGACCAGGTGGCTGCCGAGGCGGCGCGGGTGCTCGCACCGGGCGGCACCTTCGCGGTCGCCGTCGGCGGCGGGCCCGTCCCCGGCGAGGCCGTGGAGCTCTTCCTGGACGTGGCTCGGCCGTTCTGGGCGGCGGCGCCGGAGCGGCGCATCCCGCGGCTGGGCGACCGCAGGACACGGACCCGGGAGGGGCTCGACGGGCTCCTCGCGCCGCTCGGTTTCGCGCCACTGTCCTGGGAGACGGTCGTCATCGGCATGGACGGGACACCGGAGGAGGTCTGGTCGAGCCTCACCGGGGTCTTCTACGACATGGAGGCGCTGGACGAGGAGCGGACCGCGGAGCTGCGCGCCCTTTTCCTGGACCGGGTCGCGGGCCTGACCGGAGCCGGCGGACGCGTTCCGTGCGGCACGCGCATCAACGTGGCGACGGCCCGGCTGGCCCGCTGAACGGGTACGGGCGCGCCGCGGCCCCGGGCGCCGCGAGGGCGCCCGGGGCCGCGGCTGGCAGGTCCGTCAGTTGCCCGTGACGACCTCGACCGGGCCGATGCCCAGCTCGCGGACCGGGTCCGCGATGACGGAGGCGTCGCCGACCAGGACGACCACGAGCCGGTCCAGCGGGAAGGCGTTGACGGCCGCGGCCGTCGCCTCGACCGTGCCGGTGGCGGCCAGGCGCTCGTAGAGCCGCGCCTGGAAGTCGTCCGGCAGGGACTGCTCGACCTGGTCGGCGTAGGTGCCGGCCACCGCCGAGGCGGTCTCGTAGCGCAGCGGGGCGACGCCCACCAGGTTCTGCACGGCGGCGTCGCGCTCCTCGTCGGTCAGGCCCTGCGCCGCCAGGGTGCGCAGCACCTGCCAGGTGTCGGCCAGCGCGGGCGCGGTGACGTCGGTCGCCACGGACCCGGTGATGCCGAGCAGCGAGACGCCGGTGCCTTCCGGCGTGGAGAGCAGCACCTGCCCGAAGGCCCGGACACCGTAGGTGTAGCCCTTCTCCTCGCGCAGGACGCGGTCCAGGCGCGAGGTCAGCGTGCCGCCGAGGCAGTACGTGCCGAGCACCTGGGCGGCCCACACCGGGTCGTGGCGGTCCGCCCCGGCGCGGCCGATGAGCACCTGGGTCTGGACGGACCCGGGCCGGTCGACGATCACGACGCGCGCGGCGTCGTCCGCGGTGATCGCGGGCAGCGGGCGGCGCTCGGCGGGCTTGCCGCTCCACTCCCCCAGCGTGCTCTCCAGCAGCGACTCCAGATCGATCCCGGTGAGGTCGCCGACCACGACGGCCGTCGAGGTGGACGGCCGGACGTGCGCGTCGTAGAAGGCGCGGACGGCGGCCGCGTCGATGCGCGCGACCGTCTCCTCGGTGCCCTGGCGCGGCCGGGAGCAGCGCAGTTCCGCGGGGAAGAGCTCCTTGGACAGCGCCATGGCGGCGCGCCGCGCGGGGTTGGCCAGCTCGTGCGGGATCTCGTCGAGGCGGTTGCGCACCAGCCGCTCGATCTCGCCGTCCGGGAACGCCGGGGCGCGCAGCGCGTCGGCGAGCAGCCCGAGGGCCTTGTCGAGGCGGGAGGCGGGCACCTCCAAAGAGACCCGGACGCCCGGGTGGTCGGCGTGGGCGTCCAGGGTGGCCCCGCAGCGCTCCAACTCGGCGGCGAACTCCTCGGCGGTGTGCTTGTCGGTGCCCTCGGACAGCGCCCGCGCCATGATCGTGGCGACGCCGTCCAGCCCCTCGGGCTCGGCGTCGAGCGGCGCCGCGAGCAGCACCTCCACGGCGACGACCTTCTGCCCGGGCCGCCGGCTGCTCAGCACCGTCAGTCCATTGGGCAGCGTGGAGCGCTCGGGGACCGGGAAGTCCCAGGGCCTCGGCTGCCCCGGCTGCGGCCGCGGGTGGAACGTCATGGTGGTCTGGACGTCGGTCACTGGTCCGCGCCCTCCTCGTCCTCGTCGGAGCCCTCGCCGGCAGCGGAGCCCGTGGGCTCGTAGACCAGCACGGCGCGGTTGTCGGGCCGCAGGGTGGCGGCGGCGACCGCGCGCACCTCGTCGGCGGTGATGTCCAGGATGCGCCCGACGGCCGTCAGCGCCAGCTGCGGGTCGCCGAACAGCACGGCGTAGCGGCACAGTTCGTCGGCGCGGCCGCCCACCGTGGCGAGCCGGTCCAGCCACTCGCGCTCGAGCTGGGCCTGCGCCCGCTCCATCTCCTCCGCGGTCGGCCCCTCCTCGGCGAAGCGGGCCAGTTCCTCGTCGACGGCCGCCTCGACGGCGGGCACCTCGACGCCACTGGACGTCTTCACGTCGAGCCAGCCGAGCGACGGCGCCCCGGCCAGCCGCAGCAGGCCGAACCCGGCCGCGACGGCGCTGCGGTCCCGGCGGACCAGGCGGTTGTGCAGGCGCGAGGACTCACCGCCGCCGAGCACGGTCAGCGCCAGGTCGGCGGCGTCGGCCTCGCGGGTGCCGTCGTGCGGCAGCCGGTAGGCGGCCATCAGCGCGCGCGAGGGGACGTCCTCCTCGACGACCTCGCGCAGCTGCCCGCCCATCACCCCGGGGAGTGAACCGTCGCGGGGCGCCGGCTTGCCGTCGTGGGACGGGATGGTGCCGAAGTACTTCTCGATCCAGGCCAGCGTCTGCTCCGGGTCGATGTCGCCGACGACCGCGAGGACGGCGTTGTTCGGCGCGTAGTACGTCCGGAAGAAGGCGCGCGCGTCCTCCAGGGAGGCCGCGTCCAGGTCCGCCATGGAACCGATGGGGGTGTGGTGGTACGGGTGGCCGTCGGGGTACGCCATCGCCGTCAGCCGCTCGAAGGCGGTGCCGTAGGGAACGTTGTCGTACCGCTGGCGGCGCTCGTTCTTGACCACGTCGCGCTGGTTGTCCAGGCTCTCCAGGTCCAGCGCGGACAGCAGGCTGCCCATGCGGTCGGCCTCGAGCCACAGCGCGAGCTCCAACTGGTGGGCCGGCATGGTCTCGAAGTAGTTGGTGCGCTCGAAACTGGTGGTGCCGTTGAGGGAGCCGCCGGCGGACTGGACCAGTTCGAAGTGGCCGTTGCCCTTGACGTTCGCCGAACCCTGGAACATCAAGTGCTCGAAGAGGTGGGCGAGTCCGGTGCGGCCCTTCACCTCGTGGCGGGAACCGACGTCGTACCAGAGGCAGACCGCGGCGACCGGGGTGAGGTGGTCCTCGGAGAGCACGACGCGCAGGCCGTTGGCCAGGCGGTACTCGGTCGCGGTGAGGCCGCCGGAATCTGCCTCCGGCGTGGCCGTGTGACCCATGGGCAAGCTGTCCTTCCGGTCGCGTACTCGTTGTTTTGTGCTGAGACCTGCCACTCTAGGCAGCGGACGAAGGGCCCGCGAAGTTCCCGTCGCCACCGCGTAGCGGCCGGGGGGTGGTCCGGACTGTCGGTGCGGCGGTCCACAATGGTCCGCGTCAGTCCCTTGTCCTTTCCCATGAGGTCCAGCCGAAGGAGCAGCGCCCTGATGGCCCGCCGCACCACGAAGACCCCGCCGCCGGACGATTTCGAGGAGCGCATCCTCGACATCGACGTCGTCGACGAGATGCAGGGGTCCTTCCTCGAGTACGCCTACTCGGTCATCTACTCGCGCGCGCTCCCCGACGCCCGCGACGGGCTCAAGCCGGTGCACCGGCGGATCGTGTACCAGATGAACGAGATGGGGCTGCGTCCCGAGCGGGGCTTCGTGAAGTGCGCCCGCGTCGTCGGCGAGGTGATGGGCAAGCTCCACCCGCACGGCGACGCCTCGATCTACGACGCGCTGGTGCGCATGGCCCAGCCGTTCTCGATGCGCGTGCCGCTGGTCGACGGCCACGGCAACTTCGGCTCGCTCGGCAACGACGACCCTCCGGCCGCGATGCGTTACACGGAGTGCCGTACCGCTCCCGCCGCGATGCTGATGGTCGAGTCGATCGACGAGGACACGGTCGACTTCGCGCCGAACTACGACGGCCAGGAGCAGGAGCCGGTGACCCTCCCGGCCGCCTATCCGAATCTGCTGGTCAACGGCGCCTCCGGCATCGCGGTCGGCATGGCGACCAACATGCCGCCGCACAACCTCGGCGAGGTCATCGCCGCCGCCCGCCACCTGATCCGCTACCCGAACGCGGATCTCGAGGCGCTGATGCGCCACGTCCCCGGCCCGGACCTGCCGACCGGCGGCCGGATCGTGGGCCTGGACGGCATCCGGGACGCGTACGAGACCGGCCGCGGAACCTTCAAGATCCGCGCCACGGTGTCGACGGAGGACGTGACGGCCCGCCGCAAGGGCCTGGTCGTGACCGAGCTGCCGTTCTCGGTCGGGCCGGAGAAGGTCATCTCCAAGATCAAGGACCTGGTCGGCTCGAAGAAGCTGCAGGGCGTCGCGGACGTCAAGGACCTCACCGACCGCGAGCACGGACTGCGGCTGGTCATCGAGGTGAAGAACGGCTTCCACCCCGAGGCCGTCCTGGAGCAGCTCTACAAGCTGACGCCCATGGAGGAGTCCTTCGGGATCAACAACGTGGCGCTGGTCGACGGCCAGCCGCTCACGCTGGGCCTGAAGGAGCTGCTGGAGGTCTACCTCGACCATCGCTTCGAGGTCGTCCGGCGACGCAGCGAGTTCCGCCGCGGCAAGCGCCGGGACCGTCTCCACCTGGTGGAGGGCCTGCTGGTCGCCCTGGTCGACATCGACGAGGTCATCTCGATCATCCGCTCCAGCGACAACGCCGCCCAGGCCAAGGAACGCCTCATCGAGCGCTTCGCGCTGTCGGAGATCCAGACCCAGTACATCCTGGACACCCCGCTGCGCCGGCTGACCCGCTTCGACCGGATGGAACTGGAGTCCGAGAGGGACAGGCTGATGGCGGAGATCGAGGAGCTGACCCGGATCCTGGAGTCCGACGCCGAGCTGCGCAAGCTGGTCAGCGCCGAGCTGGCGGCGGTCGCCAAGAAGTACGCCACCGAGCGCCGCACCGTGCTGATGGAGCCGGGCGCGGCCCCCGTCGCGGCGGTCCCGCTGGAGGTCGCCGACGACCCGTGCCGCGTGCTGCTCTCCTCCACCGGGCTGCTGGCCCGTACGGCGAACGGCGAGGCCTCGACCCCGGCCGACGGCAAGCGGGTCAAGCACGACGTGATCGTCTCGGCGATCCCGACCACGGCGCGGGCCGACATCGGTGTGGTGACCTCCACCGGGCGCCTGCTGCGGCTCGCCGTGATCGACCTGCCGATCCTGCCGGAGAGCTCCGGCGCGCCGAACCTGTCCGGCGGAGCGCCGCTCACGGAGTTCCTGTCGCTGGAGCAGGACGAGCAGGTGCTCTGCCTGACCACCCTGGACGAGTCCTCACCCGGCCTGGCGCTCGGCACCGAGCAGGGCGTGGTCAAACGCGTCGTGCCGGACTACCCGGCCAACAAGGACGGCCTGGAGGTCATCTCACTCAAGGAGGGCGACCGCGTCGTCGGCGCCGTCGAGCTGCGCACCGGTGAGGAGGATCTGGTCTTCATCACCGACGACGCGCAGCTGCTGCGCTACCCGGCGGGCCAGGTGCGTCCGCAGGGCCGGGCGGCCGGCGGCATGGCCGGCATCAAACTGACGGAGGGCGCGAAGGTGATCTCCTTCACCGCCGTCGACCCCTCGGCGGACGCCGTGGTCTTCACCCTCGCCGGGACCCGCGAGGCGCTCGCCGGGGCCGAGGAGGGTACGGCCAAGCTCACGCCCTTCGACCAGTACCCGCGCAAGGGACGGGCGACCGGCGGTGTGCGCTGCCAGCGCTTCCTGAAGGGTGAGGACATGCTGCTGCTCGCCTGGGCCGGCGGCGCCCCCGCCCGGGCCGCCACCTCCACGGGCGCTCCGGCGGACCTCCCGCCGAAGGACCCGCGCCGGGACGGTTCGGGTGTGGCCCTCACCAAGCGCGTCACGGTGGTCGCCGGACCGGTGTGACCGAGACGCCGGAGCGCCCGGGGGGGGGGGGGGGGGGGGGGGGGGGGGGGGGGGTGGGGGGGGGGGGGGGGGGGGGGGGGGGGGGGGGTGGGGGGGGGGGGGGGGGGGGGGGGGGGGGGGGGGGGGGGGGGGGGGGGGGCGGGGG
>NZ_JBYIQP010000079.1:0-33476 GCF_057707665.1 Actinacidiphila sp. bgisy167
CCGCGGAGACCAACTGGGGCGGCAACGTCGCCTTCACCGCACAAAGGCTCCACCATCCCGAGTCCGTCACCCAGCTGCAGGAGATCGTGGCCCGGTCCCGGCGGGTACGCGCCCTCGGCACCCGGCACTCCTTCAGCACCGTCGCCGACACCGACGGCGAGCACGTCTCCACCGCACGGCTGCCGGCGGTGACCGAGGTCGACAGCGCCGCCCGCACCGCCACGGTGGCTTCGGGGCTGCGCTTCGGTGAGATCGTCCGCGCGATCGACGAGGCGGGGCTGGCGCTGCACAACCTCGGCTCGCTGCCGCACATCTCGGTGGCCGGGGCCTGCGCCACCGGCACCCACGGCTCGGGCGTCGGCCTGCGCAGCCTGGCCGGCGCGGTCCGCGCCCTGACGATGGTCACGGCCGACGGCGAGCTGGTCGAGGTCCGGCGCGGCGACGACGACTTCGACGGCTCCGTCGTCGCCCTGGGCGCGCTGGGTGTGGTGACCCGGCTGACCCTCGACCTTGTCCCGGCCTTCGCCGTGCGCCAGACCGTCTACGAGGACATGCCCGGCGAGGAGCTCCAGGGGAACTTCGACGCGGTGATGTCCGCCGGCTACAGCGTGTCGGTCTTCACCCGCTGGCGGGACCGCGCCGCCGACCAGGTGTGGCTCAAGGAGCGGGTCGACGCCGACGGCGCGGAGCCCGCCCCGCGGAAGTGGTTCGGGGCCACCGCCGCCGACGGGCCCCGGCACCCGATCCCGGGCATGCCCGGCACGCACTGCACGCCGCAGCAGGGCCTCGTCGGCCCCTGGTACGCCCGGCTGCCCCACTTCCGGCTGGAGTTCACCCCGAGCAGTGGGGAGGAGATCCAGTCGGAGTTCTTCGTCGACCGGAGCGACGCCGTAGCGGCGTTCGACGCCCTGTGGCAGGTGCGGGAGCGGTTCTCGTCCGAGGTGCAGATCGGCGAGATCCGCGCCGTGGCGGCTGATTCCCTGTGGCTCAGCCCCGCCTACGGACGCGACAGCGTCGCCTTCCACTTCACCTGGACCGCCGACGTCGCCGGGGTGGCGCGGGCGCTCCAGGTCGTCGAGGAGGCGCTGCGCCCCTTCGCTCCCCGCCCGCACTGGGGCAAGCTGTTCACCTCGTCACCCGCCGTGCTGAGCGAGCTCTACCCGCGCTATGACGACTTCCGTGCGCTTGCCGCCCGGCTCGACCCGTCGGGCGTCTTCCGCAACGCCTTCCTGCGCGAGTGCTTCCCGCAGTGACCCGGCGTCCGCGTTCGCGTCCGGGACGCCGCCGGCGTGCCGCGCATCGGCGGCGGCCATAGACTGACCGCGGTTGAAATGTCCTATACGAGAGAGTTGGGCATCATGTCCAAGCGAGGCAACAAGCGGCGCGGCCGGAAGAAGAAGGGCGCCAACCACGGCAAGCGTCCCAACGCGTGACACCTGTCGTGCCCTGGTGACCGCCCGCGCCCGTCGCGGGCGGTCACCGCTGTCCGCGGGGGAGATCGGCCTCTCGTGAGCCGGACGCGCGTCGGCGGTCTCCGCCGGTGGCCGGCCGCCACCAGGGCGCGCCCCGAGGGTGGCCGTCGCAGACGACGTGAGCGTCATCCGCCCTTCCCGGCCGGATCCCTGACAGGCCGTCGTGCGACGCGCGACGGCGAGCCCAGTTTTGTGAGCGCAGTACGGCCGCGCTCGCGGCCCCTGGGCCACCGCTCCGCCGCTCGCGGGTTCCGGTGGACCTCGCGCCCCCGGCGGCATGGGACGGAGCCGTTCCGCTCGCCGCCCGCGGGTCTCGGCCCGCCGAGCCCGGAGCGCGGCCCAGGGGCCGCCGCGGACGGGCTGCCGAGCCGCCCGGGGCGCGTCGCCGGCGTCGCGTGCCGAAGGGCGCGCTCCCGAGGAGGGCCCCGCACCCCGCGCGGCCTGCCGCGGGGTGGGGATCGTCCCGGTGGTGCTCCGCAGCCTTGCGCCCGGTGCGCGGAGAAGGGGCGGGCACCGCCATACTGGACGCATGGCCGTGCAGATCAACCCCAGTATCCTCTCCGCCGACTTCGCCCGCCTCGCCGAGGAGGCGCGGGCCGTCGAGGGCGCGGACTGGCTCCACGTCGACGTGATGGACAATCACTTCGTCCCCAACCTCACGCTGGGCATGCCGGTCGTGGAGTCGCTCAGCAAGGCGACGCAGACCCCGCTCGACTGCCATCTGATGATCGCCGACCCGGATCGCTGGGCTCCGGCCTACGTCGAGGCGGGCGCGGGCTCCGTCACCTTCCACGCGGAGGCCGCCGCCGCCCCCGTGCGCCTGGCCCGCGAGATCCGCGCAAAGGGCGCGCGGGCCTCGATGGCGCTGAGGCCGGCCACACCCGTCGAGCCCTACGAGGACCTGCTCCCCGAACTCGACATGCTGCTGATCATGACCGTGGAGCCGGGCTTCGGCGGTCAGGCCTTCCTGGACATCATGCTGCCCAAGATCCGCCGGGCCCGGAAGCTGATCGACAAGCACGGGCTGGATCTGTGGCTGCAGGTGGACGGGGGAGTCTCGGCCTCGACCATCGAGCGCTGCGCCGAGGCCGGAGCGGACGTCTTCGTCGCGGGTTCCGCCGTCTACGGCGCGGAGGACCCGGCCGACGCGGTGCGGCGGCTGCGCAAGCAGGCGGCGGCCGCCTGCGCGCACTGACCGCGAGTGACCGCGTCCCGACCGGCCATGACCACTCCATGGGCACCGCGCCCCGGTACTCCGCAGTACGTGCGAGGATGAGCGCGGAGCCGATCAGATGGGCAACTGGGGAGAGAACGTGACCGCAGGCCGCACCGGGGTGCGCATGGGCCCCGGCGAGATGGTCCAGGCGGCGGCGATGGCGCGCCGCTTCTATCTGGAGGGAAAGTCCAAGATCCAGATCGCCGAGGAGTTCGGCGTGAGCCGCTTCAAGGTGGCGCGGGTCCTGGAGACCGCCCTCGAACGCGACCTCGTGCGCATCGAGATCAGGGTCCCGGCGGAACTCGACGCCGAACGCTCCGACGCCCTGCGGGCCCGCTACGGGCTGCGGCACGCCGTCGTCGTCGAGTCGCCCGCCGACGAGACCGACGGCCCCGACCCGGAGAACCTGGGCGCGGTCGCCGCGCAACTGCTCGGCGAACTGGTCAGCGAGGGCGACGTGCTGGGCCTGGCCTGGGGCCGCTCCATCATCACCATGGCCAACGCCCTCGACCGGCTGCCGCCCTGCACGGTCGTCCAGCTCACCGGCGTGTACGACGCGGGCACCGCCGACCGCGGCTCGGTCGAGGCGGTCCGCACCGCCGCGGCCGTCTCCGGCGGCGAGGCGCACCCCATGTACGCCCCCATGGTGCTCCCCGACCCGGCGACCGCGGCGGCACTGCGTGCGCAGAGCGGTATCGCCGCGGCCATGGGGTACTTCGACAAGGTCACCGTGGCCGTGGTGTCGATCGGCTCCTGGGCGGCCGGCATCTCCACCGTCCACGACGCGCTGACCGAGACCGAGCGCGACCACTACGCCTCCCTCGGCGTCGCCGCGGAGATGTCCTCCCACCTCTTCGACGCCGAGGGCCGGCTGGTCGGCCGCGACCTGGGCGAGCGCTGCATCACCATCGAAGCGGACCGGCTGCGCCGCATCCCCGAGGTGCTCGCCATCGCGGGCGGGGTGCGCAAGGCCGCCGCTGTCGACGCGGTGCTCCGCTCCGGCCTGGTCACCAGCATCGTCACGGACACCGCCGCCGCCGACCACCTGCTGGACTCCGCCGCGCCCATGCCGCGCCCGGCCCTCGACCGAGCCGACCCCGAGGCGGCCCGTCCTTAAAGGTCCTCGGAGCCCGTCCGCGGACGCCCCGCCGCGGGCCCTGCGCGGCCGCCGGCCCTCACTGTGGCAGCATCACCGCATGCCGACCGGGTCCGCCCGCCTTCTCGCGATCGCCGCCGCCCTCCTGGGCGTTTTCGCCCTGCTGCTCACCGGCTGCTCCGTGCCCACGGGCGGGGGCTCGGCGCCTGAGCCGGTGTCCACGGTGGCCGCTGACACCCTGCCGCCCGAGGCACGGGAGACGCTCCGCCTGATCGACGCCGGCGGGCCCTTCCCGTACGCGAAGGACGGCACCGTCTTCCACAACTTCGAGGGCATCCTGCCGGCCCGCCCGAGCGACTACTACCGCGAGTACACCGTGCCGACCCCGGGTGAGCGGGACCGCGGCGCCCGCCGCCTCGTCGTGGGAGCAGGGGGCGAGATCTACTACACCGACGACCACTACAAGACCTTCAGGGCGGTCCGCAGATGACGGCAACGGCGGTGCTGGACCTCCACGGGGTCACGACCAAGAACGCGTTCATGGACCGCAGCGCCGAGCAGTTGCGGCTGCCCCACTGGTTCGGCCGCAACTGGGACGCGCTCTACGACTGCCTCACCGACCTGCCGGACCCCGCGCAGGGCGGCCTCCGCCTGGTCGTACGCGGATGGCAGGAGTACGCGGCCGCCGAGCCGGGGGAGTGGGAGACCGCCCGCCGGGTCCTCGCGGCCGCCGCCGCCTTCCATGACACCGCCGCGCTCCGGTTCGACATCGTTTTGGAGGAAACTACGAGCGACCCTTCGTGAGCGCCGGAGTTTCCTCCGTGTCCATTTCGTCGGTGCTCGTGCAACGATGAAGTACGTGCGTTTCCTCAATGATGCAAAACCTCCGTACGATCTGACGTACGACGACGTGTTCATGGTCCCCAGCCGCTCGGCCGTGGGGTCCCGCCAGGCGGTCGACCTCTCCACCCCGGACGGCACCGGCACCACCATCCCGCTCGTGGTCGCCAACATGACCGCCGTCGCCGGCCGCCGCATGGCCGAGACCGTCGCCCGTCGCGGAGGCCTGGTCGTCATCCCGCAGGACATCCCGATCGAGGTGGTCGCCGAGGTGATCACCTGGGTGAAGCAGCGGCACCTCGTGCTCGACACCCCGATCGTCCTCGGCCCGCACGCCACCGTCGCCGACGCCCTGGCGCTGCTGCCCAAGCGGGCGCACGGGGCCGCCGTCGTCGTCGAGGACGGCCGTCCGGTCGGCATCGTCACCGAGCACGACCTGACCGGCGTGGACCGCTTCACCCAGGTCTCCGTGGTGATGTCCAAGGACCTCCTGCTGCTGCCCGCGGACATCGACCCGCGTGAGGCCTTCAACCGCCTGGAGGACGCCAACCGCAAGCTGGCGCCCGCCGTGGACGCCGACGGCAGGCTGGCCGGCATCCTCACCCGGAAGGCGGCGCTGCGCGCCACCCTGTACACCCCGGCCACCGACGCCGGCGGGCGGCTGCGCATCGCCGCCGCCGTCGGCATCAACGGCGACGTCGCGGGCAAGGCCAAGCAGCTGCTGGACGCGGGGGTGGACACCCTCGTCGTCGACACCGCCCACGGCCACCAGGAGAGCATGATCCAGGCGGTGCGGGCCGTCCGCGCGCTGGACCCGCGGGTGCCGGTCGTGGCGGGCAACGTCGTCTCCGCCGAGGGCGTCCGCGACCTGATCGAGGCCGGCGCCGACATCGTCAAGGTCGGCGTGGGCCCGGGCGCGATGTGCACCACCCGCATGATGACCGGCGTGGGCCGGCCCCAGTTCTCCGCGGTCCTGGAGTGCGCCGCCGAGGCCGCCCGGCACGGCAAGCACGTCTGGGCCGACGGCGGCGTCCGGCACCCGCGGGACGTCGCGATGGCCCTCGCCGCCGGCGCGTCCAACGTCATGATCGGTTCCTGGTTCGCGGGCACCTACGAGTCGCCCGGCGACCTGCAGCACACGGCCGACGGCCGGCCGTACAAGGAGAGCTTCGGCATGGCCTCCGCCCGCGCCGTGGCCAACCGCACCAGCGAGGAGTCCGCCTACGACCGCGCCCGCAAGGGGCTGTTCGAGGAGGGTATCTCCACCTCGCGGATGTTCCTCGACCCGGCCCGCCCGGGCGTGGAGGACCTGATCGACTCGATCATCGCGGGCGTCCGCAGCGCCTGCACCTACGCCGGGGCCGCCGACCTCGGCGAGTTCGCGGACAAGGCCGTCGTCGGCGTCCAGAGCGCGGCCGGCTACGCCGAGGGCAAGCCGCTGCACGCCAGCTGGCAGTAGCGGACCCCTCGCCCGAGCGCCCCGTCCGCGTCATCCGCTCCCGCGAGCGGACGGAGCGGACGGAGCGGACGGGCACGGCGGCACCGGGCGAGTGCCCCGTCCGCGTCGCGCCGGACGGCACGACGCGGCCTCGGGTGGCTTCGCCGCCTCGGCGCCGGGCACCGCGCGGGGCGGTCCCCGGTGCGGCGCAGGCGCGCGGGAGCGCCACGCGGGATGGAGCGTGACCGGCCTCGTAGTCTGGTTCGCGTACGGCTCGCGTACGGCTCGCGCCGTTCCCGGCTCGCTCGCGAAGAGAAGTGACCCACCCCCAGTGCGACTGAACGAACTCGACCAACGCATCGTCCACGCCCTCGCCGAGGACGCCCGCCGCTCGTTCGCCGACATCGGCGCCCTCGTCGGGCTCTCCGCCCCCGCCGTCAAGCGCCGCGTCGACCGACTGCTGGCGCAGGGCGCCATCACCGGCTTCACCGTCCGCGTCGAGCCTGCCGCGCTGGGCTGGGAGACGGAGGCCTTCGTCGAGCTCTACTGCCGGCACAACACCTCGCCCGAGGACATCCGGCGCGGCCTGTCGCGCTACCCGGAGGTGGCCTCCGCCTCGACCGTCACCGGCGAGGCCGACGCCGTCGTCCAGATCTACGCCGCCGACGTGCGCCACTTCGAACGCGTCCTGGAGCGGATCGCCGGAGAGCCCTTCGTCGAACGCACCAAGTCCGTCCTGGTGCTGTCGCCGTTGCTGCGCCGGTACTCGGGAGCGCCGGACCAGCCGGAGGGGTGACGGACGGAGGACGCCGATCGGGGCGCGCCGACTGGTGAGCCTGCCGGGGCCGGGGAACGCCGTCCGGTGTCCCCGCGCAACGAATCACCGCTCTTCGGCGCCTGCGCGCAATGAATCGGCGGTCGGTGCGCAACGGACGCGTCTTGTCGCCGCGAACCCCCCGAACGTACCGTCGAGGCAGACCAGAACACGCTTCCCACCAGGCGAAAGAGGCTTCATGGCGCCGCTGCGCACCGCGCTGTACCAGGGCCCGAGCGGCGTCCCCTCCTCGGTGGACGACAGCCTGGCGGCGCTCGATGCCGCCGCGCGCCGCGCCTCCGCCGCGGGAGCCCGCCTGCTCGTCACGCCCGAGATGTACCTGACCGGCTACGCCCTCGGCGACGCGGTCCCGGGCCTCGCCGAGGCGGCCGACGGTCCCTGCGCCGCCCGGGTCGGCCGGATCGCCGCCGAGCACGGCCTCGGCATCGTCTACGGCTATCCGGAGCGCGACGGCCGCGACGTCTTCAACTCCGCCCAGCTCGTCGGCCCCGACGGCGCACGCCTGGCCAACTACCGCAAGACGCACCTGTTCGGCGACTTCGAGCGCACCTGGTTCACTCCCGGCGACGACGCTGTCGTCCAGGGCGAGCTCGACGGCGTCCGGATCGGCCTCCTCGTCTGCTACGACGTCGAGTTCCCGGAGACCGTGCGGGCCCACGCCCTCGCCGGGACGCAGTTGCTCGCCGTGCCCACCGCGCTGATGCGGCCCTACGAGTTCGTCCCGCAGACCCTCGTGCCGGCCCGCGCGTACGAGAGCCAGCTGCACGTCGCCTACGCCAACCGCTGCGGCCCCGAGGGTGACTTCGACTTCGCGGGGCAGAGCTGCCTCGCCGGACCCGACGGCGCCGTGCGCGCCCGGGCCGGAACGACCGAGGAACTGGTCGTCGCAGACGCCGACCCGGAGCTGCTGCGCGCGGTCCGGGACGAGACCCCCTATCTCGCGGACCGCCGCCCCGAGCTGTACCGCTCGCTGGGCTGATTCCGCCTCCTTCCTCCCAGCGCCACTACCGCCGGCGCGATCTCGACCGCCGCTTCACCGCACCACCGTTCACAGCCAGGAGAACCACGTCATGACGTCCACGGTGCCCACCGCCGTCCACGAGGAGCAGCAGCCCGAGGCCCCGTCGGCGCCGCCGATCACCATGTTCGGCCCGGACTTCCCCTTCGCGTACGACGACTTCCTGGCCAGTCCGGCGGGTCTGGGCTCCATACCGGCGACCGAGCACGGCGCCGAGGTCGCGGTCATCGGCGGCGGGCTGTCCGGCATCGTCGCCGCCTACGAGCTGATGAAGATGGGCCTGAGGCCCGTCGTCTACGAGGCCGACCGGATCGGCGGACGGCTGCGCACCGCGGGGTTCGAGGGCTGCGACGAGAAGCTGACCGCCGAGATGGGCGCGATGCGCTTCCCGCCGTCCTCCACCGCCCTGCAGCACTACATCGACCTGGTGGGCCTGGAGACCAAGCCATTCCCCAACCCCCTCTCCCCCCACACCCCGTCGACCGTCGTCGACCTCAAGGGCGAGTCCCACTACGCGCGGACCATCGACGACCTGCCCCAGGTCTACCGTGACGTCGCGCACGCCTGGAACGCCTGCCTGGAGGAGGGCGCGGACTTCTCCGCGATGAACCGGGCCCTGCGCGAGCGCGACGTCCCGCGCATCCGCGAGATCTGGTCGAAACTCGTCGAGAAGCTCGACAACCAGACCTTCTACGGCTTCCTCTGCGACTCCGAGGCCTTCGCGTCCTTCCGGCACCGCGAGATCTTCGGCCAGGTCGGCTTCGGCACCGGCGGCTGGGACACCGACTTCCCCAACTCCATCCTGGAGATCCTGCGGGTCGTCTACACCGAGGCCGACGACCACCACCGCGGCATCGTCGGCGGCAGCCAGCAACTCCCGCTGCGACTGTGGGAGCGCGAGCCGCACAAGCTCGTCCACTGGCCGCACGGCACCTCGCTGAAGTCCCTGCACGACGGCCACCCGCGACCGGCCGTCACCCGGCTGCACCGTACCGCCGGCAACCGGATCACCGTCACCGACGCCGACGGCGACATCCGCACCTACCGCGCGGCGATCTTCACCGCGCAGAGCTGGATGCTGCTGAGCAAGATCGACTGCGACGACTCGCTCTTCCCGATCGACCACTGGACGGCGATCGAGCGGACCCACTACATGGAGTCCAGCAAGCTCTTCGTCCCGGTGGACCGCCCGTTCTGGCTCGACAAGGACGAGGACACGGGCCGGGACGTGATGAGCATGACGCTCACCGACCGGATGACCCGCGGCACCTACCCGCTCGACAACGGCCCCGACGAGCCGGCGGTGATCTGCCTGTCGTACACCTGGTGCGACGACAGCCTCAAGTGGCTGCCGCTGAGCGCGTCCGAGCGCATGGAGGTCATGCTCAAGTCACTCGGCGAGATCTATCCGAAGGTCGACATCCGGCGGCACATCATCGGCAACCCCGTGACCGTCTCCTGGGAGAACGAGCCCTACTTCATGGGCGCGTTCAAGGCGAACCTGCCGGGCCACTACCGCTACCAGCGGCGGCTGTTCACGCACTTCATGCAGGACACCCTGCCCGAGGACAAGCGCGGCATCTACCTCGCCGGCGACGACGTCTCCTGGACGGCCGGCTGGGCCGAGGGCGCCGTGCAGACCGCGCTCAACGCCGTCTGGGGTGTGATGCACCAGTTCGGCGGCACCACCGACCTGAGCAACCCGGGCCCGGGCGACCTCTACGACGAGATCGCGCCGGTCGTTCTCGACGAGGATTGACCCGCCCCCTCAGCGGCCCAGCGGGGTCAGCAGGAAGCGACCGACCAGCCCGACGCCCGCGTCGAGCCTTTCGGTGAACTCCTCGTACACCTCCGGCATTTCGCGCAGGGACCACAGCACGCGGGACGCGGCCCACGCGGCGTCCCGCGCGCGTTCCAGGCTCCACGAACCGGCGAGATGGGTCAGCGGGTCGGCCAGGTCCAGCAGATCGGGGCCGGGCATCAGCTCCTCCCTGACGCGCTCCTCCACGGACGTCAGCAGATCCCCCACCCGGTCGAAGTCCCCTTCCAGGGACGGTGGTTCGCACTCCAGTGTGCTGCAGGTGTCCACCACCGCGAGCGCCAGGTCGTGCCCCACGTGCGCGTTGATGCCGGCCAGGGCGAACTGCAGCGGGCGGATGCCGCGGTGTCCCCGCAACTGCAGCAGCGGCCGCCAGCAGGCGGGGACGGCACGGCGATCGGTCGCGGCGTCGACCGCCTCCAGGTACCGCGCGGCGAAGCGGGCGGCCAGCGCGGCGGCGGCTACGGGATCACCGAAGCCGCCGGCCGCCAGGCGGCCGTCCAGTTCCTGGGTCACGGAGAGGTACACGCGGTTGAAGACCGCCACCCCGTCCCGCGGCGGAAGTGCCGTACCGAGCGCGTGCATGCGCGCCACCACCTGGGCCACGCCCATCGGGGCCTGCCGTTGCGCGGTCGTCATGCGCACAGCGTCCCAGCAGGCCGGGCGGCCTGCGGGGTACGGCGGCCGTGCGGTCCCCGGATCGGGTGAGTCAGAGCCCGCCCGCGTCGCGGGCCGTCCACACCGACGGATACCGCGGTCGGAACCCCAACTCCTCCCAGATGCGCATCCCGGTCGGGGAGTCCGTGGCAGTCCGCTGAGCGGATTCATATGCCCGATGTCGCGGACCAGCGGCCTCGGCCGTGGGCTGTCGGGCACGGCGTCGAGGCGGCCCGCCACCGTCGGAGGGCTCTTCAGCCGGACCGCCCGCCATGCACGTGCGTACGCGGAGCGCAATCCCCACCCCGCAGACTCCGCTCCCGGGTGACCGCGAAAACCGGGCGCACCACCCGCACCACCGTCCCCGGGCACCGGTCGGGCGGGGAGACACCCCACCGCAATCGCAACGAACCCGCGCACGCATAGGCGGCCCCAGAATCTACGGCGTCCACTCCTCGCGCGTCACGGCGTATTCGACCTCCCCGTGCTCCGCGCCCGGCAGCGTCTCGTCCCACTCCTCGTGGAAGACCCGCACCAACGACAGCCCCGCCTTCTCCATCACCCGCCGCGACCGCGCGTTGACGACCATCGTCTCGGCGTACACGCGCCGCGCGCCGAGCTCGGTGAAGGCCTTGCGCACCAGGGCCCTGGCGCCCTCGGTGGCGTAGCCCCGGCCCCACGCGGCGCGTCGCAGCCGGTATCCGAGTTCGAGGTCGTCGCCGGGCCCGCCGGGGCGGGGGGTGAGGGCGAACCAGCCGACGAAGTGGCCGGTGGCGGACTCCTCCGCGGCCCAGACCTGGGAGCGCGCGAAGCGGGGCAGCACCTCGTGCCGGATGACGTCCGAGGGCGTGGGGCGGCCGTTGCCGAGGAAGCGCATGACCTCGGGGTCGCTGTCGAGTGCGACGAGCAGTTCCGCGTCGGCGTCGGTGTCGGTGAAGTGCCGCAGCCGCAGCCGCCCCGTCTCCAGGAAGATCCGCATGAGCGGAAGGTCAGGCCTGCGGCGTCGTCGCCGCCACGGGCTCGCGGTCGTGCTCGACGGAGACCGTGCCCGCGCTGCGGAGCACGCCCGCGCCCACGGCGAGCCCGGCGACCAGCACGGTGACGAGGCCGAAGGAGGTCTGCAGGGAGCTGGCCTCCGCGATGGAGCCGATGGCGGCGGGTGCCACGAGGCCCGAGGTGTAGGTGACCGTGGCGACGCCGGCGATGGCCTGGCTCGGGTTGGGGCCGCTGCGCCCTGCCGCCGCGAAGCACAGCGGGACGACGACGGCGATGCCCACGCCGATGAGGGCGAAGCCCGCGATGGCGGTGACCCGGGTGAATGCCGTGGCCACGAGGACACCGCCCATCGTGGCGATCAGGCCCCCGGCGCGTACGGTGCGGACCGGGCCGAAGCGGCGTACGACGACGTCGCCGACGAGGCGGGAGACGGCCATGGTGCAGGCGAAGGCGGTGTAGGAGGCGGCGGCGACCCCAGGGGAGGCGCCGGCGACGTCGCGGAGGTAGACCGCGCTCCAGTCCATGCTGGCGCCCTCGGCGAAAACGGCGCAGAAGCCTATGGCGCCGATGACCAGGGCCGCGCGCGGCGGCAGGGCGAAGCGCGCGGGGGCTTCCTCGGACGCGGAGGGCCGCAGGTCGAGCACGCTGCCGCAGGCCGCCTGGCCCAGTACGACGAGCAGGGCGGCGCCGACGGCGAGGTGGACGCGCGCGTCGAGTTCGGCGTGGGCGGCGAGGACGCCGAAGAGGGAGCCGAGCAGCGTGCCGGCGCTCCACATGCCGTGCAGCCCGGACATGATCGAGCGGCCGAGGCGTTCCTCGACCTCGACGCCCTGGGCGTTCATGACGACGTCGGCCATGCCGGCCGAGGCGCCGTAGACGAACATCGCCCCGCACAGCCAGCCCAGTCCGGGGGAGAGCGCCGGCAGCGCGAGGGATGCGCACCACAGGCCCAGCAGGAGGCGCAGCGCGTTGCGCGTGCCCATGCCGTGGGAGATGCGCGCCGCGAGCGGCATGGCGACGGAGGCGCCGAGGGCCGCGAAGACCAGTGCGAAGCCGAGCTGCCCGGCGCTGAGCCCGGCGTGCTCCTGGATCCAGGGCACCCGGGTGGCGAAGCTGCCGGTCACCGCTCCGTGCACGGCGAACACCCCGGCGACGGCGAGCTGGGCGCGCCGCAGCCGCGGATCGGTCCTCCCCGTCGGGGTCGTCGGCGTCTTCGGCATGTTCCCTCCCAGTCTGGTCCCGCCCCGGTTCCGGCATAAATTATCAGGCAGGCTTCCTGAAAGATAGACTGCTTTTCGGCCACGGTCCGCCGCCTGGTCCGGTTCCGGCGGGCCTCGTCCGCCCTCGCACGCGCCGCAGGGCTCTGGAAGGATCCGCCCATGACCGCCATCCGACCCCCCACCGGGCGCACCGCCTCGCCCCGCACGGCCAGAGCGATCAACGACCGGCTGGCGCTGGAACTGCTGCAGCGCGAGGGCCCTTTGACGGCGGCCCAGCTCAAGGCACTGACCGGCCTGTCCCGGCCGAGCGTCGCCGACCTGGTGGAGCGCCTGCAGGAGTCCGGGCTGATCGCCGTGGTCGGTGAGACGGGAGCCGACCGGCGCGGCCCCAACGCCCGGCTGTACGGCATCGTCGCCGACCGGGCGCACCTCGCCGCCTTCGACGTGCGCACCCACAGCGTGGCGATCGAGGTGGCCGATCTGCTGGGCAACGCCGTCGGCAGCGCCGTCCTGCCGGTCGACCCCGTCGGCGATCCGCAGCGTACGGTGCGGCGCTCGGTGGCGCTGCTGGAGCGGACGGCGTACACCGCCGGCGCCGGCGCGCTGCACACGATCGCCGTCGGCGCGCCCGGCCTCGTCGACCCGGCCACCGGCGAACTGCGCGCCACCGGGCAGTTGCCGGCCTGGCACTCGGCGCTCGTCGCCGAGCTGCGCAGGCGGCTCTCCCTGCCGGTGCTGCTGGAGAACGAGGTCAACCTGGCCGCCGTCGCCGAGCGGCGACTGGGTTCGGTGCGCGACCGCGAGGACTTCGTCCTGCTGTGGCTGGGCCACGGAGTGGGCGCCGCGGTGGTGCTGGGCGGGGTCCTGCGGCGCGGCGCCTCCGGGGGCACCGGGGAGATCGGCTTCCTGCCGGTGCCGGGCACCTTCCAACTGCCGACGGCGAGCGGCTGCGAGGGCGGATTCCACTCCCTGGCGGGCAGTGCGGCGGTGTGCGCTCTGGCGCGCTCGCACGGGATCGCGGTGTCCGGCGCGGACGACGCCGCGGCAGCCGAGGCGGTGGTGACCGCCGCCCGGGCGGGCGGCAAGCAGGGCGAGCTCTTCCTCGACGCGCTGGCGGACCGGGTGGTGATCGGGGTGGCCGCCGTCAGCGCCGTGCTCGACCCCGGTTGCGTGGTGCTGGGCGGCGAGGTGGGCCGGGCGGGCGGCGCGGACCTGGCCGCCCGGGTCGAGGAACGGCTCGGCCGGATGTCCCCGCTGCCGACCCAGGTGCGGGCGGGCACCGTGGCGGGCAGCGCGGTGCTGCGCGGTGCGGTGCTCCTGGCCATGGACGCCGCACAGGACGCCCTGTTCACCCCCGAGGGGTGAGCGGCGGCGCGTGCGGGCCGCGCCCCTGCCGTGCCGGAGGTTGACGGGGGCCGCCCCGCGACACGCGCCGCCGGAGTCACGTCGCGTCGCGCCGGCCTTCCTCAGAGGTCGCGCGGATAGGCGGGCCGGCGTCGTGGGTCGATGGCTTTCGCCTGGCGGCGGTGTCGTCGGTCGCCGCAGCTCCGCTGCGTCTCCCTAATCCGCCTTGCCAAACTCGGCCCTCGACCCGCTCCTTTCTCCACCCCGCGTATCCGTGCGACCTCTTACGCGCGTCAAGGGCCGCTGCCGCGAACGGTGTTGACAGCCTCCGGAAGGCGCGGGCCGCGCGGCCCGCACGCGCCGGGCGGACCCGTGTGAGCCAATCCACAGCAATCCCTTGCCTCCGCAAGGAACCTTCGTGGCACACTGGTGGCGCAGTACCAGTGACGTTCAGCGCACTCCGGGGTCGGTGAAAATCCGAACCGGCGGTTACAGTCCGCGACCCGTCCGCATCCAGCGGGCGGTTGACCAGGTGAAATTCCTGGACCGACGGTTAAAGTCCGGATGGGAGGCAGTGCGCGGCGGACGGGCATCGGTACACCGCCGTCAATGGCGGCGCGGGTGCGTGTCCCCCCGGAAAAGGGCGGACGCGGACGGGCGCCACCTCACCGGCCGCGGTGCTCCCGAGCCAGAAGTCCGCTCTGTGTTCCGCACAGCCCCGGAGTCCGTGCCCGAAGAGGCAGGAGGACCCGGTGGCAACACCCGGTGAAACCGACGCGATGCGCCGTGCCATCGAGCTCGCCGCGCGCGGCTTGGGCTCGACGAGCCCCAATCCCGTCGTCGGCGCCGTGATCCTCGACGCGCACGGCGAAGTCGCCGGCGAGGGCTGGCACCAGCGGGCCGGCGGCCCCCACGCGGAGGTCCACGCCCTGCGAGCGGCCGGCGACGCCGCCCGTGGCGGCACCGCCGTCGTCACCCTCGAACCCTGCAACCACACCGGTCGCACCGGCCCCTGCGCCCAGGCGCTGATCGCGGCCGACGTCTCCCGGGTCGTCTACGCGGTCGCCGACCCCACCCCCGCGGCGACCGGCGGCGGCGCCACCCTGGCCGCCGCCGGGATCGACGTGGAGAGCGGGCTGCTGGAGGCCGAGGCCGCCCGGGGCAACGAGGTCTGGCTCACCGCCACCCGGAGGCAGCGCCCCTTCGTAGTGTGGAAGTACGCGAGCACCCTCGACGGGCGTGTCGCCGCCGCCGACGGCACCAGCCGCTGGATCAGCTCCGCGGCCTCCCGCGCCGACGTCCACCGGCTGCGCGCCGAGTCCGACGCCGTCGTCGTCGGCTCCGGCACGCTGCGCGCCGACGACCCCCACCTGGCCGTTCGCGGGGTGGAGGGCGTCTTCACCCCGCCGCTGCGGGTGGTCGTCGACACCAACGCGAAGATCACCCCGGGCGCCCGGGTGCTGGACGGCACCGCCGCGACCCTGGTCGCCGTCGCCGAGGACACCGACACCGCCCACCTGCCGGGCGTCGACGTGGCCCGCCTGCCCCGCACCGGCAGCGGCGTGGACGTGCCCGCACTGCTCGACGAGCTGTACGGCCGAGGCGTCCGCTCCGTGCTGCTGGAGGGCGGCCCGACCCTGGCCGGGGCCTTCGTCGCCGCCGGAGCCGTCGACAAGGTCGTCGGCTACCTGGCGCCCGCCCTCCTGGGAGCCGGCCCCGCGGCCCTGGGGGACGCGGGAATCACCACCATCGCGCACGCGTTGCGGCTCGACGTCGCCGAGACCGAACGGATCGGCCCCGACCTGCGCATCACCGCCTACCCGAGCCGCACCGAGGAGAACTGACGTGTTCACCGGAATCGTCGAAGAGCTGGGCGCCGTCGTCGCCGTAGAGGACGTGGGGGACGCCTCCCGCTTCCGGCTGCGCGGCCCGGTCGTCACGGAGGGCGCCAAGCACGGCGACTCGATCGCGGTCAACGGCGTGTGCCTCACCGTCGTGGACACCGCGGACGGCGAGTTCACCGCCGACGTGATGGCCGAGACCCTGAAGCGCTCCAGCCTCGGCGCGCTGGGCCCCGGCAGCAAGGTCAACCTGGAGCGCCCCATGGCGCTGGGCGGCCGCCTCGGCGGGCACCTCGTCCAGGGCCACGTCGACGGCACCGGCGCGGTGATCTCGCGAACCCCCGCCGAGCACTGGGAGATCGTGCGGATCTCGCTTCCGGCCGAGCTGTCCCGCTACGTCGTCGAGAAGGGCTCGATCACCGTCGACGGCATCAGCCTCACCGTCGTCGAGGCAGGCCCCGACTTCTTCTCCGTCAGCCTGATCCCGACCACCCTCGCCCTCACCACGCTCGGTTTCAAGCAGCCCGGCGACCCGGTGAACCTGGAGGTCGACGTGATCGCCAAGTACGTCGAGCGGCTGTACGGGGAGCGGGCCGGCGCCCCGAAGGGGGATCCGGCGGAATGAGCGCGCTCGACACCCTGAACAGTGTGGCCTTCTCCGCCTTCGGCGAGCACTTCAAGTGGACCGACGTCGTGGGCAACGGCCTCGGCCTCGGCGGTCTCGCCCTCGGCTGGCGGCGCTCGGTGTGGGCCTGGCCCGTCCAGCTGCTCTCCGGCGTGGTGCTCGTCGCCGCGTACTGGTCGGCGCAGCTGACCGGCGGCGTCGGCAAGCAGCTGCTGGTGATCGGCGTCGCCGTGTGGGGCTGGTTCCAGTGGCGCCGCGGCGCCCGGGACGGCGGCGAGATCCGGATCCGCTTCGCCACCTGGCGTGAGCGGGGCGTGCTGGCCGCCGGCACGGCGGCCGGACTGTTCGCGG
This sequence comes from Actinacidiphila sp. bgisy167, assembly GCF_057707665.1. Taxonomy (NCBI): domain Bacteria; kingdom Bacillati; phylum Actinomycetota; class Actinomycetes; order Kitasatosporales; family Streptomycetaceae; genus Actinacidiphila; species Actinacidiphila sp. bgisy167. The sequence goes on from NZ_JBYIQP010000079.1 coordinate 16,769, forward strand.
TCGTCGGCCTCTTCACGCTCTACCCGTCGCTGTCCTGGAACCCCTGGCCGGACGCCTACATCTTCGTCGGCACCGTCGCCGCGATGGTGGCCATGGCCAGGGGCTGGGTGGAGTTCTGGTTCGCCTGGCTCGCCGTCGACGCGGTCGGCGTCCCCCTCGCCTGGAACAGCGACCTGAAGTTCTCCGCACTCGTGTACGTCATCTACTTCGTTCTCGTGATCGCCGGCTTGTACGCCTGGTGGCAGCAGACCCGGGTCCCGCGGCACGGCGGGCCCGTCCCGGAAGGAGCGGCCGCATGACCACCGCACTGCACAGCCTCCACGCGGCGGGGGACGCCCCGATCGTCCTCGACCCCGTCGAGCGCGCGATCGCCGACATCGCGGCCGGCCGGCCGGTCGTCGTCGTGGACGACGAGAACCGCGAGAACGAGGGCGACCTGATCATCGCGGCGGAGAAGGCGACCCCCGAGATCGTCGCCTTCATGATGACCGAGTGCCGCGGCCTGATCTGCGTGCCCATGGAGGAGCACGACCTGGACCGGCTCGACCTGCCGCAGATGGTGGACGCCAACACCGAGTCCATGAAGACCGCGTTCACCGTCTCCGTCGATGCGAGCGGCGCCCACGGGGTCACCACCGGCATCTCCGCCGCCGACCGGGCGACCACCATCCGGCTGCTGGCCGCCGGCGGTTCCGCCCCCGGCGACTTCGTGCGGCCCGGCCACGTCTTCCCGCTGCGCGCCAAGCCGGGCGGCGTGCTGACCCGCGACGGCCACACCGAGGCGGGCGTCGACCTGGCACGGCTCGCCGGACTGCGCCCGGCCGCGGCCATCGTGGAGATCGCCAACGAGGACGGCACGATGGCCCGCCTCCCCGAACTGGTCCACTTCGCCCGCAAGCACGGCCTCGCCATCATCTCCATCGAGGACCTCGTCGCCTACCGCCGCACCTCGGAGCCGACCGTGCGCCGGGAGGCCGAGACCCGGCTGCCCACCGCCTTCGGAGACTTCCGCGCCTACGGCTACCGCAGCACCGCCGACGGCGTCGAGCACATCGCGCTGGCGACCGGGGAGATCGGCGCCGGCGAGGACGTCCTCGTCCGCGTCCACTCCGAGTGCCTGACCGGAGACGTCTTCCACTCGCTGCGCTGCGACTGCGGACCGCAGTTGCAGGCCTCACTCGAAAAGGTGGCGGCCGAGGGCCGGGGCGTCGTGGTCTACCTCCGCGGTCACGAGGGCCGGGGCATCGGCCTGATGTCCAAGCTGCGCGCGTACGAACTCCAGGAGCGTGGCCGCGACACGCTCGACGCCAACCTGGAACTCGGACTGCCCGCCGACGCACGGGACTACGGCGCCGCCGCCCAGATGCTCGACGACCTCGGCGTGCGCTCCCTGCGCCTGATGACCAACAACCCCGACAAGAGCGACGCCCTCGAACAGCACGGCCTGCGGGTCCTCGCACGCGTCGCGATGCCGATCGCGGCCGGCGAGCACAACCTGCGCTACCTGCGCACGAAGCGGGACCGCATGGGCCACGACCTGCCCTGGCTGGATCCCTCCCCCGCCGGAGCCTGCGCCGGCCAGTAGGCCTCCGCGAAGCGGCGGAGCCCGCCCCGCCATCCGGCGCCACCTGAACCACCTGAACCACCTGAACCACCTGAACCACCTGAACCACCTGAACCACCTGAACCACCTGAACCACCTGAGCGACCTGGCCGAACAGATACGTCCAGAACGACCAGTACCAAGAACGAGCAAGGAGAAGACCGACGTGAGCGGTAAGGGCGCCCCCGAGCTGACCGTGCAGAACAGCGGTGACCTGCGTGTGGCCGTGATCGCGGCCCAGTGGCACGAGAAGGTGATGGGCGGGCTGGTCGACGGCGCCCTGCGCGCGCTCGGCGACCTGGGCATCGACGAGCCGACCCTGCTGCGCGTCCCGGGCAGCTTCGAACTGCCGGTCGCCGCCAAGGTGCTGGCGAGCCGGGGCTACGACGCGGTCGTCGCCCTCGGCGTCGTCATCCGCGGCGGCACACCGCACTTCGACTACGTGTGCCAGGGCGTGACCCAGGGCCTGGCCCAGGTCTCGGTCGACACCGGTGTGCCGATCGGCTTCGGCGTGCTCACCTGCGACACCGAGGAACAGGCCCTGGACCGCGCCGGACTGCCCGGCTCGAACGAGGACAAGGGGCACGAGGCCGTCACCGCCGCGGTGGCCACCGCGAACGTCCTGCGTTCAGTATCCGAGCCGTGGCGGTGAGGCGCGGGCACTTCCGCGTAGGGTGGTGACCACCATGGCCAAGAAGACTTTCGAGGAGCTCTTCGCCGAGCTCCAGCACAAGGCCGCCACCGGCGACCCCAGCACCTCCCGGACCGCCGAACTGGTCGGCAAGGGAGTGCACGCGATCGGCAAGAAGGTGGTCGAGGAGGCCGCCGAGGTGTGGATGGCAGCCGAGCACGAAGGCGCCGACCGCACCGCGGAGGAGATCTCCCAGCTGCTCTACCACCTGCAGGTGATGATGGTCGCCCGGGGCATCGACCTCGATGACGTATACGCTCACCTCTGAGCGGATCACCCGCCGGTACCTCTCCGCGCTCGCCGTGACGCCCGTCCCCCACCCGTATCCGAGACACGAAGGAACGCATCCCATGCTGCGCATCGCCGTCCCCAACAAGGGTTCACTGTCCGGACCTGCGTCGGCGATGCTGCATGAGGCCGGCTACCACCAGCGCAAGGACTCCAAGGAACTCGTCCTCGTCGACGGCGAGAACGACGTCGAGTTCTTCTACCTGCGCCCGCGGGACATCGCCGTCTACGTCGGCTCGGGCCGGCTCGACATCGGCATCACCGGCCGCGACCTGCTGCTGGACTCCGGCGCCAATGCCGAGGAGATCCTGCAGCTCGGCTTCGCCCGCTCCACCTTCCGCTACGCCACCACCTCCGGCGGCGTGAGCGACGTGAAGGAGTTCGGCGGGAAGACGATCGCCACCTCCTATCCGGAGATCGTCAGGAGGCACCTCGCCGACCACGCGGTGGAGGCCACCGTGGTCCGTCTCGACGGCGCTGTCGAGACCGCCATCCACCTCGGTGTGGCGGACGTCATCGCCGACGTCGTCGAGACGGGCACCTCGCTGCGCAACGCCGGACTGGAGGTCATCGGGGAGCCGATCATCGACTCCGAGGCGGTGGTCGTCCGCCGGGTCGGCGCCGGCGGCGAGGACGCGGTGGCCGAGCCGAAGGTGCGGCAGTTCCTGCGCCGCCTCCAGGGCGTCCTGGTGGCCCGCCGCTACGTGATGATGGACTACGACATCCGCGTCGAGCACGTCGAGCGCGCCATCGCCCTCACTCCGGGACTCGAGTCGCCGACCGTCTCCCCGCTGCACCACGAGGGCTGGGTCGCCGTCCGCGCCATGGTCCCCAGCCGCGAGGCCCAGCGGATCATGGACGAGCTGTACGACCTCGGCGCACGGGCCATCCTCACCACCGGGATCCACGCGTGCCGCCTGTGACCCCGCCCGCCCGGTCCGCCATGCCCGCGGAACTTCCCGAGCTGCCCGTCACCTTCCGGCCCACCCGCACCCGTGCGGTGCTGCTGGGCCTGGGCGCCGGGCTGCTCGCGGCCTTCGTCGTGATCGCCGTCCTGCTTCCCTCGGACGGCGCAAGGCCCTGGCACACCACGGACCGGATCTGGATCGTGCTCACCGGGCTGCTGGTCGCCGGTGCGCTCACGCTGCTCAGCCGCCCCAAGGTGGCCGCCGACCAGGACGGTGTGACCGTCGTCAACCTCACGACGCGGCGCCGACTGGCCTGGGCCCAGATCCTCCGAGTGAACCTGCGCCCCGGAGACCCCTGGGTCCTCCTGGACCTGGCGGACGGCACCAGCCTGGCCGCGATGGGCATCCAGCCCGGGATCGGACGCGCCCGCGCGTTGCACGACGCGCGCGCTCTGCGAGCCCTCGCGGAGGCGTACGGTACCGGCAAGCAGACGGCGCAGTAGACCTGCCGCAGTCGCCCGCATCTTCATTACCCTGGAACCTTCGCAACGACCCGAGGAGTGACACCCAATCCACGATGGACGGATCGTCCGGTAGTACCCGCGCCGCCTCTCCCACGCGACATACGGGAGCGGCGGCATGAGCGCCCCGTTGCTGCTGCTCGCGGCAGCCTTCCTGCTGATCCTCGCGAACGGGTTCTTCGTCGCAGCCGAGTTCGGCCTGGTGACCGTCGAACGGCCGGCCGCGGAGCGCGCCGCCGCCGAGGGCGACCGCAGGGCCCGCAGCGTCGTGGCGGCGCTGCGCAAGTTGTCCTTCCAGTTGTCGGGCACCCAGCTCGGCATCACCATCACCTCGCTGGTGGTCGGGATGCTGGCCGAGCCGGCCCTGGGCGACCTGCTCTCGGCTCCGCTCGCCTCGGTGGGCGTCCCCTCCGGCGCGGCTCCGGCCGTGGCCGTGGTGATCGGCATGATCGTCGCCTCGGCCGTCCAGATGGTCATCGGCGAGCTCGTCCCGAAGAACTGGGCAGTGTCCCGTCCGCTGCAAGTGGCCCGTTTCGTGGCCGGTCCGCAGCGGGTCTTCTCCGCCGTGTTCCGGCCGGTCATCGAGGCCCTCAACGCCGCCGCCAACCGCCTGGTGCGGGCGCTGGGCGTGGAGCCCGCCGAGGAGCTGGCCTCCGCACGCACCCCCACCGAGCTGGTCTCCCTGGCCCGCCACTCCGCGCGGGCCGGGGCCCTCGAGCAGGACACCGCGGACCTCTTCGTCCGCACCATCTCCCTCGGCGACCTCACGGCGGAGAACGTGATGACCCCCCGTGTGCGCGTCAGCGCCCTGCAGGACACCGCCACCGCCGCGGACGTCCTGAACCTCACCCGGGCCACCGGGCTGTCCCGCTTCCCGGTCTACCGGGAGCGGCTGGACGACATCGTCGGCATGGCGAGCCTGAAGGACGCGCTCGCTGTCCCCGCCCATCTGCGCGACCGTACGCCGGTCGGCCGGGTCGCGGTCGCCCCGCTGCTCGTCCCCGAGACGCTGCCGGTGCAGCCGCTGCTCGAGCGGCTGCGCCGTGAGCAGCCGATCGCCGTGGTCGTCGACGAGTACGGCGGCACCGCCGGCGTCGTCACCCTGGAGGACATCGTCGAGGAACTCGTCGGCGAGGTGCGCGACGAGCATGACGGCGCCGACCTGCCCGAGCTGCTGGCCGCCCCGCCGGAGAACGGCAATCCCGTCTGGGACGCCGACGGCGGCTGCCGGATCGACCTGCTGGAGCGCATAGGGCTCGAGGCCCCCGAGGGACCGTACGAGACGGTGGCCGGGCTCGTCGCCGACCTCCTCGAACGCATTCCCGAGCCGGGGGACACCGCGGTGCTGCCCGGCTGGGAGCTGAGGGTGCGCGAGGTCGCGCACCATCGTGCCGAAAGGGTTCGCCTGGTACGCGTCGGACTCGCGGAGCCCGCGGACGGGCAGGAGGACGGGCGATGAGCTTTCTGCAGCTGTTCTTCGCCGGAGTGCTGGTACTCGGCAACGGCTTCTTCGTCGGGGCGGAGTTCGCCCTGGTATCCGTGCGGCGCAGCCAGATCGAACCGCTCGCCGGCACCCAGCGGCGGGCCCGCACGGTCCTGCACGGACTGGAGAACCTGCCGCAGATGATGGCGGCGGCCCAGTTCGGCATCACCGTCTGCTCCCTGACCCTGGGCGCGGTCGCCGAGCCGACCGTCGCCCACCTGCTGGAGCCGCTCTTCGAGGCCGTCCACCTGCCCGAGGGGCTGATCCACCCGCTCGGCTACGTCATCGCGCTCGCCGTCGTGGTCTTCCTGCACCTCGTCGTCGGTGAGATGGTCCCCAAGAACCTGGCGATGGCCGCCCCGGAGAAGACCGCGTTGTGGCTGAGCCCCGGGCTGGTCGGCTTCGCGCGTCTGTTCCGCCCGGTCATCGCGGTGCTCGGGTGGTGCGCCAGGCTCGTGCTGCGGCTCTTCCGGGTCGAGCCCAAGGACGAGATCGACGCGGTCTTCACCAGCGAGGAGCTGACCGTGCTCGTCGAGGACGCCCGGCAGGCCGGACTCCTCGACGACGACGCGCAGGAGCGCCTGGAGGACGCCCTGGAGCTGGGCACCCGCCCGGTCACGGACGTCCTGCTGCCCCCGGAGGAGCTGGTGACGGTCGATGTCACCGTCACCCCCGCTCAGGTCGAGGAGCTGACCGTGCGCACCGGCTACTCCCGCTTCCCGGTGGCCGGGCCTGAGGGCGCCTACCTCGGCTACCTCCACGTGAAGGACGTCCTCGACCTGGAGGACGCCGGCCGGCCCGTGCCGGCGCGGCTGTGGCGGCCGATGGCCACCCTCCGCGCGGAGCTGCCGCTGGACGACGCGCTCACCCAGATGCGGCGGGCCGCGTCCCACCTGGCGGCGGTCGCGGACTCAGGCGGTCGTGTGCTGGGGCTGGTGGCCCTGGAGGACGTGCTGGAGATGCTGGTCGGCGAGGTCCGCGACCCCGCGCACCGGGAGGTCCCGGAGCCCGCGGAGACCGGCGCTGCCCCCGCCGCCGAGGAGCCCGGCGAGGTCGCCCGGCCGTCGCGGGTGATGGCGGGCTGACACCGCGGTCCCGCACGAGAGGGGTCCGGGCGACGGATGCCCGGGCCCCTCTCGTGTCGTTCACTCCAGGGGATCGGGCGGTGGCAGCCCGGGGCCTCGGCCCGACAGCACCTCGCCGTAGGCCTGCATGAGGTCGGGCAGCCGCAGTGTGCACAGGTCGTCCCGGGTGGGCGGGCCCGCGTAGCCGGACAGCCGCAGGTCGCGGTAGGCGCAGCTCTTCTCGTACAGGGTGCGCAGGAAGCGGCCGTTGCCGAGCTCGTCGATCCAGCCCTGGTCGACGACGTGGCCGCTGATGGCGAGCAGCTCCTCCAGGGCCTCGTCGTCCCAGCGGTCCCCGTTGTCGGCGGCGAGGACCTCGCCGATGCTGGTCAGTTCGTGCGGCCGGTAGCTGGGGAAGTCGACCCGGGTGGTGAAGCGCGAGCCGAGGCCGGGATTGGCCGCGAGCAGGCGGTCCATGCCCTCGGGGTAACCGGCGAGTATGACGACCAGACGGTCGCGGTTGTCCTCCGCGCGCTTGAGCAGGACCTGCAGCGCCTCGTCGCCGTAGGCGTCGCCCTTGCTGTAGCCGGAGTTGGACAGCGCGTACGCCTCGTCGACGAAGAGCACCCCGCCGAGTGCGGAGTCGATCAGCTCGTTGGCCTTCACGGCCGTCTGCCCCAGGAACTCTCCCACGAGGTCGGCGCGTTGCGCCTCGATCAGATGGTCGCCGCCGAGCAGGCCGAGGGCGTAGAAGACCCGCCCGAGGATGCGGGCCACCGTCGTCTTGCCGGTGCCCGACGGCCCCGAGAAGACGAAGTGCCGCTTGGGGGGCTGCACCGGCAGGCCCTGCCCCGAGCGCAGCCGGGCCATCCGCAACTGCGCCGACAGCGCCCGCACTTGCCGCTTGACGGGCTCCAGTCCCACCATGCGGTCGAGTTCGGCCAGCGCCTGGGCGAGCAGCACCGGGTCGGGAGTGGCGATCCGGTCCTGCGGCGCGACGGCGGAGACGGACGGAAGCGTCTTCTCCCGGATGTCGTCGTCGGCCGGGCCCACCGCGCCCAGCGGGTCGTCCAGGAGCGAGCCCGCCCCGAGGCCGGGCATGGCGGTCGCCCCGGCCCGCGCGTCGAGGGGGTCGGTGTCGGCCGGATTCCCCTCGGGCCCGGTCTGGCCGTAGCCCTGCAGGGTGACCGGCGTCAGGTCGGCCGTCCCGTCGGTGAGGCCGTCGGACTCGTCGATCGCGGCGAGCCGGGCGGAGGTGTCCATGAAGCCCGGATCGACGCGGTGCACCGCCTGGAACAGGGGGAGGGCGGCGGCGGTGCGGCCGGTGCCCTCGTACGCGCGGGCCAGCCAGTAGCGCAGCTCCTTGCGCTGCGGCTGCTCGCTGCGGCAGCGCATCAGGGCCGTCGCCAGCAGCGGCTCGGCCTGCCCGTACAGCTCCAGCCGGACCCGTGCCATGCCGCCGAACAGCCCGGCCTCGATGCCCAGCACCGGGTCGCCGAGAAGCGGTTCGGTGTGGCGGACCAGCTGTTCCCAGTCCTTGACTAGATAGGCCCGGCACGCGTGCAGGAAGCGGACGTGCGGATCGGTGTCGACCGGCGGGCACTCGGCCAGCGCGCGGTCCAGCTCCGCGATGTGGCGGCCGTCCAGCCAGTGGGAGGCGTGCGCGAGGAGCAGGTCGCGCCGGGTCTCCAGCACCGGCTGCACCCACCAGCCCAGCCAGTACCAGGAGTTCATGGACCGGCGGTGCGCGCTGCGCTGCTCGCCGAAGCGGTCGCGGTGCCGGTACATCTGCAGCAGCGCGGTGGAGGTGTCCGCCCGCAGCGCGTGCAGCCCCAGCCAGGCGTCCGCCATGCCCGGGTCGAGGCGGACCGCAGCGCGGAACTCCTCCTCGGCCTCGGCGTAGGCGCCCATGGTGTACGCCTCGGCGGCCCGTACCCATGCGAGATCGGCGGGGGCGCCCGAATGCTCTGTGCCGAAATCCATCAGCCCCCCACCAGCCGTCCCCCCGGTGCCGCCCGCCGTACACCGCTCCAACCAGATTATGCGGAGCGGGAGTTGGTGCCAGGCAAGCGCCGCCTTGCCGGGACGGCGCAACCCCCAGGCATGGTACCCGGGCAGGGCTGGTGAGCCGTAGAGCGACGCGAGTGGTGACGTTGGGTGAGTGGATGGCCGCCGCGGGGCCTCACGTCCCGCCCGCAGGCAGGACGAAGCCCCCGGTCACGGGGGAACAACCGGGGGCTTCGCGTTCGAGGCGCGCTGGATGAAGTCCGCGCAAACAGAACGTAAGTCCTGTACGGCCCTTGGGTCAAGCCATCCGAGGCACCCCTCGGGCGGTCGCCCGGCGGCCACCCGCGTCCGCAGCGCACCGGGTGCGTGTGGTCACGTTCGGTGACGTACGGCGCTGGTGAGTGGGGAGCTCTCGGCCTGGTCCCGCAGCTCGTAGCCGTCCGGACCCTGGTGGACCAGCAGATCCGCGAAGGGCCGGGAGGGGTCGGCGGCGAAGTGCGCGTCCTGCGCCCGCATCCAGCCCTCCCAGAACCCGGCAAGCCCAGGGCCGTCGCGCCGCTCACCGCGTTCCCGCGCGACCTCCCGCGACACCTCCAGCCAGAGTAGGGCCGCCAGCCACGGCCGCACCTCGCGGCGGCCCGCCCCCACGCCCTCCAGCAGCACCACGGGGGCCGACGGCACCTCCAGAGCCGTGGCGAACCGCCGCGCCACCCAGTCGTACTTCGCGGGCCGGGCCGTCTCGCCGCGGCGAAGCGGCTCCAGCACCTGCTCGCGCAGCCGTCCGGGCCATTCGAAGAGCTGCTCGTGCGTGGCCAGGTCGTCGAGGTGGACGACGGGCGCGCCGTCCAGCGCGCCGGCCAGCGCGCCGGCGAAGGTCGTCTTCCCGGAACCGGCGTGGCCGTCCACGGCGACGAGCCGCACGGAACCACAGGAGGGCGGAAGGGCGCGCAGCCGGGCGGCGAGCGCGGGCAGCGCCCCGGGGGAGATGCGGTGGTCCATCGCGCCCACCCTACGACCTGTGCCGACGCAAGTGACTGCGGCCGGTGCCGGGGACGTCTACGGTAAGAGTCGTGACCGACTCAGCAGCTTTCCTGTACCCCCCGCAGCGACTCGAACTCGCCCGAAAGGCGGCCGCCGACGCGGGCCTCGACGCGCTGCTCGTCACGCCGGGCCCCGACCTGCGCTACCTCACCGGCTACCACGCCCACCTCACCGAGCGCCTGGTCTGCCTCGCCCTGCCCGTACTCGGCGACCCCTTCCTCGCCGTGCCCCACCTGGAGCGGCCCGGGGCCGAGGCCTCCCCGCTGGGCGCGCTCGGCGTCGAGGTCGTCGGCTGGGGCGAGACCGAGGACCCGTACGCCCTGGTCGCCCGCCGGCTGCCGCCGGGGATCGCCCGGGTGGCCGTCGACAACCACATGTGGGCCGAGAAGGTGCTCGCCTTCCGCGCCGCCCTCCCCGGCGCCGAGCAGAGCCTGGCCGGTGACCTGCTGCGCGAAGCGCGGATGCGCAAGTCGCCCGCGGAGATCGACGCGCTGCGGCGGGCAGCGGGCGCCATCGACCGGGTGCACCGCCGCATGGGGGAGTGGCTCAGGGCCGGGCGCACCGAGCGCGAGGTCGCCCGCGACGTCGCCGAAGCGGTCCTGGAAGCGGGGCACACCACCGTCGACTTCGTCATCGTCGCCTCGGGACCGAACGGCGCCAGTCCCCACCACGAAATCTCCGACCGGGTGATCCGGGCCGGCGACCCGGTCGTCGTCGACATCGGCGGCACCACGCCGGAGGGTTACTGCTCCGACTCCACCCGGACCTACGCGGTCGGTGAACCGCACGCCGCGTTCCGTGAGATGTACGAGGTGCTGCGGCGCGCCCAGCACGCCCAGACCGACGCCGTCCGCCCCGGGATCACCGCCGAGGAACTCGACGCGGTCGGGCGGGACATCATCGCCGCGGCCGGCTTCGGCGAGCACTTCATCCACCGCACCGGGCACGGCATCGGGCTGGAGACGCACGAGGAGCCCTACATCGTCGCGGGGAGCTCCCGGCCGCTGGAGCCGGGCATGGCCTTCTCCGTCGAACCCGGGATCTATCTCCCGGACCGCTTCGGCGCCCGCATCGAGGACATCGTCGTCTGCACGCCCGAGGGCGGGGAACGGCTCAACCAGACCTCCCGGGACCTGGTCGTGCTGTCTGTTTAGTCCGATGTGTTGACTCCCGGTACGGCCGGGGGGTATTCCGTACTCGCGGCGGTGTGCGCGAACCGGTCGCGACGCGCGGCGCACACGGCACGTCAGGGGCCCAGCAGCGAGCGGCAGTCGGGGGGCCGGGCATGTACGACGAAGAGCAGGACTTCCAGGTGCGGCAGTGGACGGTCGGCGGCACCACCGTGGTGGAACTGACGGGGGAGCTCGACCTGTGCGCCGGCCTGCGGGTGACCGCCCGTCTGGACGCGGTGACCTCCGGTCCCCGGCCCGACCTCGTGGTGGACCTGCGCGGAGTGGGCTTCATCGACTGCAGCGGCCTGTCGGTGCTGGTGCGGGCGCGCACGCGAACCCTCGACCACGGCGGCCGCTTCGGCATCGTCGCCGGCAGCCCCTGCGTGCTGCGCCTGCTGCGGCTCACCGGCACGCTCCGGGTCTTCACCGTCCACGAGGACCTGGCCTCCGCACTGGCGTCCCCGCTCGTCCCCGATCCCCCCGCGGCGGACGGCGCCATAGCGTGACACCGTGCTTCTCCTGAAGCCGGCGGCCGTGGGGCGAGCGCTCGGGCATGCTGCCGCAGCGCGTGGCGTTCCCGCCGCAGCGGCAGTGGGCCTCGCTGTCAGCGGCCCACCGTATGGTGCCTCTCTATGACTGCTTACGAGGGCGGCAGGCGGGTTGTCGAAGCCGCAGCGGCAGACGCCGAACGGGCGGTGGCCGAGTACGACGCGGCCCGTCAGTGGCTCGCCGCTGCGATGCGCGGGCCGATGGAGCCGCTCGCAGCAGAGGTCTGGGTCTTCGATACGACCCTCGCACGGGTCCTGTTGGTGAGGCACCGCTGGCGGGGGTGGGTGCCGCCGGGCGGGAAGGTCGAGGCCGGGGAAACACCCCGAGAGGGGGCGAGCCGGGAACTGTTCGAAGAGGCGGGACTGCGGCCGGAGCTGCTGCCTGACCCGGCGGCCGTTGCGGTTCGCTCGTATCACCCGGCCCTTCCGGTCACCTTGGGGTTGTCGTATGCGGCGGTCGTCGATGCGGGGACCCCTTTCGTCGCGGAGGACGGACAGCCGGTGGCCTGGACGCGTCTGGACGAGGGCTGGGAGAGCTGTTTTCCCGATGATCCGTCGCGTATCCGCCAGCACGCCGCATGGCTGGCCGGCCGGACGGGCCGTCGCTGACGTGCGAGGTGGGTCCCGGGAAGCCGAGCGAGAGCATGCGGGCGAGCGACGGGCTCGCGCGGGGGCGAGGCCCTGCGCGGCTCACGGACCGGACGACGCGGGGGCTCGGATTCATGGGCCCGCGTCCGTGGTGTTCGCGGAGGGAACCGGTGGACTCAGCGGGGCAGCGGTGCCAGCACGATCCAGACCTGGCCGGGGGCGAAGTTCACCGGCCCGCCGTCGGGCGTCGTGAAGCGGGTGCCCGCGGCCGCGTCCGGTCGTGACCACCGGGCGTCGTAGGCCTTGCCGTCGCGCAGCACCACCGCCTGCCCGCCGCCCACGGTCTCGCTGTACGGGGAGGTGTTCCCCCAGCGGTCGTGGAAGCCGGAGGGGCGGACGGTGACGTACTGGACGACCACCGTCGGTGCGCCGAGCCTGCCGCCGTCCGTCGTGGTGGCCGGTTCGCCGTCGAAGGAGACCAGCCAGCGCTGCTCCCCGGCCGACCAGCGCACGCCCACCGAGCCGTCGGGGTAGCGCACGGTGCGGTCGCGGTCGGCGGTGCCACCCGGTGGGGCCGCACCGAAGCGGAAGCCTATGTCGCGGGGGGCGGAAGCGTCCGGGGCGGCGGCGAGCAGCCGTTCCGGGGCGGCGTAGAGGTTGTGCGGGGCGGGGCGCGAGCCGTCGCGCAGGTAGGCGCCGGGGGCGTGGGCGGGGGAGACGTCGTACACCGGCGCCGCCGCGACCACCGGCAGGAGTCCGCTCTGCGCCCCGGAGAAGGCGAGGGCAGGCCGGCCGAACTGGCGCAGCAGCTCCAGGTCCGACTCGCGGGCGCTGCGCACCGGGCCGACCCGGTCGGGCAGGTCGGAGGAGTAGACGGCGAGCAGACGGGTGAGGCCGGACTCCACCTGCTCCACGTAGACCAGGTCCGCCTGGGACAACCCGGTGTGCGGCCGGGCCGGCCCCACGTTGTCGATCTTCACCGCGAGGACGGGGCCGCCGGTGCGCCCGGCACGTCCCGTGAGGGGCGAGCGTGCGACCGCGTCGGTGTCGGTAGCCGAGACCGTCGTGCTGGGCGAGGGGCCGGCAGGCGCCCGCTCGGATCCGTCGCAGCCCCGGCCGACCAGGACCACGGTGAAGACGGCCAGGACGACCAGGATCGCCGCTCTCGCGGGACGTCCGGGTGCTCGGCCCACGACGGCCATCACCCCCGTGCTGCATAGATATGCTGCCTACGGAAAATTCACTTGCCGAATCCTGCGCGTATTCCTAGTATCCGCCCCATGGAGCCGGTACCCCAGACGGGCGATGCGACCGCCTTCCTCGCAGCGGACGAGGTGATCGACCACGAGCATCCGGTGGTCCGTGCGACCGCCGCCCGGCTGCGGGCGGCGGCTCCCGATCCGCATGCCTATGCCGAAGCGGCCTATACCTTCGTCCGCGACGCCATCCCGCATTCCGCCGACTCCGGTGACTCGCGCGTCACTTGGCGCGCCTCGGACGTCCTGGAACAGCGCACCGGCATCTGCCACGCCAAGGCCCATGCCCTGACCGCGCTGCTGCGCGCCGAGGGCATCCCCGCGGGCCTGTGCTACCAGCGGCTCACCGACGAAGGCGCCGACCCCCTCGTCCACGGGCTCGTCGCCCTCAAACCGCCCGGGCACGACCGCTGGGCCCGGCAGGACCCGCGCGGCAACAAGCCCGGAGTCGACGCCCGCTTCTCCCTCCAGGAGGAGCGACTGGCCTGGGTGCCCCGCCCCGGACTGGGCGAACGCGACTACCCCGGTCTGTACGCCACCCCTCCGCCCGCCATCCTCACCGCCCTGCGGCAGGCTGCCGACCGGAGGCACCTGTGGCGGCTGCTGCCCACCGACCTACCTGACCCAGAGGGCCGATGACCTGGCGGCACGCCTCTGGTGCGGACAGTCGGCGAGGAACTCGCCGCCCACCCGCGGAGCCCCAGGTCTCACGCCGCTCGTGGTCACTCCACCGCCGCGGCGCGTTCCCGGGCGACGACGTCCTCCGGCGTAGGGGCGGTGCCGCCGAGGTGCGCGGGCAGCCACCAGCGGTCGTCCGGGCCCGACGGCCGCCCGGTGTACGTCTGCTGCGCCTCCTCCAGCAACTCCTGGACCCGCAGTCGCAGCCGCCGGGTCAGCGCCCCCGGCTTCTCGCCCGGGTGGGGCGTCATCTGCTCGCCCACCCGGATGGAGACGGGGAAGCAGTTGCGGCCCAACTGCCGCGGCCGGCCCTTGGTCCACAACCGCTGCGTGCCCCACAGGGCGACCGGCAGCAGCGGCACGCCTGCCTCCATCGCCAGTCGCGCGGCGCCGGACTTGAAGGACTTCAGCGTGAAGGACTGCGAGATGGTCGCTTCGGGGAACACGCCGATGATCTCCCCCGAGCGCAGCGCCGTGAGCGCGTGCTTGTACGCGTGCATGCCCTCGGAGCGGTCCACCGGGATGTGCTTCATGGCCCGCATCAGCGGACCCGACACCTTGTGCCGGAACACCGACTCCTTCGCCATGAAGCGCACCAGCCGCTTCGCCGGAAGCGCCGCCACCCCGGCGAAGACGAAGTCCAGGTAGCCGATGTGGTTGCTCACGAGCAGGGCGCCGCCCTTGCGCGGCACGTGCTCGGCGCCGGAGACGTCCAGGCGCAGCCCCTGCACCTTGAACATGGTGCGGGCGAGGCCGATGGCGGGCGGGTAGACGAGTTCGGCCATGGCTGGGCCCCTTCTTCGCAGGGGGGGTGTCCCCGACGGAAGTTACGCGGCCGTAGGTTTCGGCCGCCGGCTGATCGTGCCCCGTGAACGGGTGCCGTGTCATCCCGCGTGCCCGCAGCACGGCGAGATTCTCATCACGTCACCCGGTCGTACGACGCAGCAGCAGATACATCTCGCAGCCGAGGCAGTAGCCGAACGCCGCGTTGAGGAAGGCGGCCGCGAGCGCGCAGGCCGTCGCCGCCAGGCCCAGCCAGGCCAGGCCCGCGGCGTGGCCGGCGAGCCCGACGACCGCGAACGCCAGCCCCACCGCCTGTGCGAAACGCGGAGGCGCCGGGTCCTCGGTCTCGGCCGGAGGCCCCAGCTGCGGCCGTACCGCCACCCGGTACAACAGGCCGTACGGTGACTTCTGCACGCCCGCGGCGGCGCCCACCGCGAACACCAGTGCCTGGACGGCCAGCAGCCAGGCACTTCCCGTGACGAGGACGGCGGCCAGGACCACACTGGTCAGGCTCGCTCCGAAGCGCGGTCCGCGAGCATCGATGGCGTGAGGGCTCATGAGGCCATGATTGCGGAACGGACACCGTCCGGACCCCCGGGAATCATGGCGGTCTCGTGAACGCTGCAACGGCAGGAGGTATCGGACGTGACGGGACTGCTGGTGTGCGTCGCCGTACTCGTGGCGGCGGGGATCTTCGGCATCCTCCACAAGCGCGCGGACGGAAGGATACGGGTGCGGGACAAGGACACGGCGCAGCAGTTGACGGCGGGTGAGATCGGTGGGGAGCTCGGCGAGCGGGCCACGCTCCTGCAGTTCTCCACCGCCTTCTGCGCACCCTGCCGGGCCACCCGGCGCACGCTCGGGGAGGTGGCCGGCATGGTGGACGGGGTGCGGCACGTGGAGCTCGACGCGGAGGCCCACCGCGACCTCGTGCGCCGGCTGGGCATCGTCAGGACGCCGACCGTGCTCGTGCTCGACGCCGGCGGCGCCGTCGTGCGGCGCGCTTCGGGCCAGCCCCGCAAGGCCGACGTCATCGCCGCGCTCGGCGACGCGGTGTGACCCGCGCGCGGCGCATGCCCCCGTCCCAAGCCGAGCGCGGCCTTGACGCGGCGCCGCGGTGATGGCCAGTCTGACGCCATGGCGCAAGACCTCCTTCTGCACTGCCGTTTCGACGTCGACCTCGGTCGCCACGCGAGCGCCCGCTGTCATGACCGCTGAGTGCCCACCCACCCCGCATCTCTCCGGCTCGACAGCATGACGAAGGACAGCTCCATGACCGCCACCCCCGACCTCGGCACGCCGGCCGCCGCCTCCCTGGTCTCCGTGCCCGCCTCGATCCCCGCCCCCATACCCCCGCAGCAGCAGCCGTCGACCGCGGAAGACGCCTTCGACTCGGCCGCCTTCCGCGCCGTCTTCCGCCGGCACGCCGCCGGGGTCGCGGTCGTCACCGCTGCCGGCACCCGCCCCGCGGGCTTCACGGCGACCTCCCTCACCTCGGTCTCCGCCGATCCTCCCCTGCTCTCCTTCGGGATCAGCAGCTCCGGCTCGGCCTGGCCCACCGTCGCGGAGGCCACCCATGTGGGCGTCCACATCCTCGGCGAGCACCAGGAGGAGGTGGCCGCCACCTTCGCCCGCAGCGGCGCCGACCGTTTCGCGCCGCCCACCGCGTGGGAACCCGGCCCGTACGGAGTACCGCTCCTGGAGGACGTCCAGGGCTGGCTGGTCGCTCGCGTGCTGGCCCGCATACCCGCCGGTGACCACCGCATCATCGTCGCCCAGGCCGTCGCGGGCGCTCCTGAGGGCGAGGCGGCTCGCCCGCTGCTCTACCACCACGGCCGCTACAACGCGCTGCGCCACTGAGGTCCTCTGCTCCGGGTTCCGGGGGCCCACTGCGCCCGGTTCCCGCGCCGAGCCATGCGGTCGTAGCGGGCCGACTGCCGCACCGGCGCCTTGGTGTACTGACGAGTAATGTTTCTGCCCAAGCGCCGTGCGTCTCGCCGGGGAGCCGCCGTCCGCGGCGCCTATGCTGCCCTCACGAGGGCGGTTGACGCATCCATGCAGGCGAAGGAGAGCAGGC